>CAYSKE010000142.1:0-5701 GCA_964431465.1 uncultured Muribaculaceae bacterium
ATCGAACCTCGCGCGCATCTTTGCGGTTTTAATTTTAAGATGAAGCAGGTATACGATATGAACAAGAAAATAACTGATAAAAAAAGAATAGTAGTCCTTGGCGGTGGGTTTGCCGGACTGAATTTTATTAAGTCGATCGATCACAAAATCTATGATGTGACCCTTATCGACAAACACAACTATCACACCTTTCCCCCACTTTTCTATCAGGTTGCGTCCTCCGGTCTTGACTCAACGAGCATCAGTTTCCCGTTCAGGCGCGAGTTCCGCAAGGCGTGTGCCCGTGGCACCCGGCTCATTATGAGCGAGGTCACCGAAGTCGACGACGTGCGTAAAGTTGTTGTCACTCCGTGGGCTACCGTTCCTTATGATATACTTGTCATCGCACTCGGCACCACAAATAATTTCTTCGGTCAATCCGATCTTATCAAGCGAGTCTACACGCTTAAATCGGCTGCTCAAGCAATAAGATGCCGCAACGACATCCTTGATCATCTGGAGCGCGCAGTGGCTACACGTGATCCTGAGTTACGTCGTCGTCTGCTGAGTTTCGTGGTGATTGGTGGCGGTCCGACGGGTGTCGAGATAGCCGGTGCGCTCGGCGAGATGAAACGCTACATACTCCCGCGCGAATATCCCGACCTCAACCCCGACGAAGTCAACATAACGCTGCTTGAAGGTATGCCACGAGTGCTCGGAACCATGTCGGAGGTCGCATCGGAAAAGGCATTGAAATATCTTGGCGAACTCATGGTCGATGTCCGCACCGGCACGTTGATGAAAAGCTACGACAAAGATATTGTCACTCTCTCCGACGGCTCTACCCTCGAAGCCGGGCTCGTTATATGGACGGCCGGTGTAACAGGTACCCCGTTCCCCATCATCACTGCCGGAGGCAACGAAATTGCACGCGCACGCGGCAACCGCCTTGAAGTCGACAGCACAAGTGCAGTCAAAGGACTCAAAGACGTTTATGCCATTGGCGATATAGCTCTCATGACTTCCGATCCCGCTTATCCCACGGGGCATCCGCAGCTTGCTCAGGTTGCCATTCAGTCAGCCAAAAATCTGGCGAAGAACCTCAATAAAGGCACTTCCCATCCATTTGAGTATTACGACAAAGGCACCATGGCCACTATCGGGCGAAACAAAGCGGTCGTTGATCTGAAGCATCTGAAATTCGGCGGTTTCCCGGCATGGCTGACGTGGATGTTCATCCATCTCATCACTCTGCTCGGAATGCGCAACAAGATCACCGTGCTCATCAACTGGCTTTGGGCTTATTTCTCCTACAGCACCTCGCTTCGCCTGATCATGCACCCCAACAAATACCCGCTCCGCTCCCGCTGGGGTGAAAAATAAGCTCCCGGGGTGGGGTGTGCCGGTCTTTTTGCTGATTTAATTTCCATGTTCACCCGCGGCAGATTATCTTTGTAGAAACTTTTAGAGTCAAAACAAAATTTCGCCCGACAACGTGAACACGACATGGTGGATGAGAATGCCGGTAGCGGTCGCAATAGCGCTCGCCGTAGCGGCATGTGCCAGCATCGGCCGTCCGCAGGGTGGCCCCAAGGACGAGACTCCGCCGGAATACGTGAAAAGTAATCCCGCACCCGGCACCACCAACTTCAAGAAGCAGCATATCGACATTACTTTCAATGAGAATATTAAGGTTGAGGATATTATCAATAAAGTTGTAGTGTCGCCAGCTCAGCAGATACAGCCCTCGATTGTTGCAAACGGCCGCCATCTGAATGTCACGCTCAAGGACACGCTCATCCCCGACGTCACCTATACCCTCGACTTCTCCGACGCTATTCGCGACCTCAATGAAGGTAACATCCTCGACGGCTTTGCCATCGACTTTGCCACCGGCGACTCGATCGACTCGCTGCGCATCTCGGGCATGGTGCTGGAGGCTGCCACACTCGAGCCGGCTCAGGGCATCATAGTGGGAGCCTACCGTAATGTCGCCGACAGCGCGATATCCACATTGCGCTTTGAGCGAATCACCAAAACCAACCAGTCGGGACAATTCACTCTGCGCAATCTCAAGCACGAGCCTTACCGCCTCTTCGCTCTCAACGACCTTAACCGCGACTTCCACTGGGATCGCACCGAGGACGTGGCATTCTACAACGCCCCGGTCACACCTTGGGCCGAAACGATTGAAGTCACCGACACTTTTGTGGCTGCCGGCGGCAATGATTCCATTGTCACCCGTCTCGGCACAAGCTATTTTCCCAACGACATTCTGCTCACATGGTTCAACGAGAACTATCAGGCACAATATCTGCGCGACTATTCGCGTTCCGAGCGCAACAAGATCAATATTGGATTTGCCGCGCCATCCGACACCTTCCCGATCCTTACCATCACCAACGGTGACAACGCCGGCCGCATCATCAACGAAGTCGCGCGCCTCGAATACACCGCCAACCGCGACACCCTCTGCTTTTGGATCGAGGACTCAGCCATCATCAAGCAGGATTCGCTGCTTGTAGCGACGCAATATTTGCGCACTGACAGCACCGATGCCATCACATGGACAACCGATACCCTCCGGTTCATCTATAAGCTCTCAGCCGCCCAGAAACGCGAAATCGAGAAGGCCGAGAAAGCAAAAGCCGATAAAGAAAAACGCCGCCGTGAACGCATTGAAAAAGCATTGCAGTCGGGCGACTCGGCTCTGCTTGCCGACACCATGCCTGAAAAAGAGAAAATCACCTATCTCGATGTAAAAGCCGTCTCGGGCTCGCAGCAAGAGTACAATCGTCCGCTTAAAATCCATGTCAATCAGCCGCTAAGCTCTGTTAATCAGGATGCCGTATCACTCCAATGGCTTGAAGACTCCACATGGGTTCCGTTCGACGAGACGATAACACTCACACCCGATACAGCCGGCAACATTATGGACTACACCGTCGACGTGAGGTGGGATTACGGTACAAAATACAAACTCCAGATCGACTCTGCCGCTCTTACCGGCATCTACGGCCTTGTCAATGACAAATTTGTGCACGAGTTCGACGTGAAATCATCCGAGGACTACTCCACTCTTATTTTCAACATCCCCACAGCACCCTATCGCCCTGATCCACCCTATAATTGGGGTGATACCATAGCGGTAGTTGAGGCGGCCGACACCGCTTCGGTGCAAGTTCCGGCCGACTCCATTTCCCCCCGCATTGTCGTTCAGCTTCTTTCATCGGGCGACGCCCCCGTAGCGTCGGCTGTCGTCACCGACGGCAAAGCGCGCTTCGACTTCATTGCCCCCGACACCTACTATGCCCGCGCGTTTATCGACGTAAACGGCAACGGCCTGTGGGACACCGGCAAACTCCTTGAGTGGCAGCAGCCCGAAGATGTCTATTACTATCCCAAGAAGATTAACATAAAGAAAAATTGGGATCTTGAGCAGACATGGGATTTGCTTGAAACACCGCTCGACCGGCAGAAACCGCTTGACATTCTCAAAAACAAACCGAAAACCTCAGAAAACGACAACCGTCGCACCACCGACGAGGAGGATGACGAAGAGAATGAATATGGCGGCAACAACCTGATCTACGGTCAGGGAGCCACCACCTATGGCAACGGATCGAAATACAACAACGCTCGCCAGAACCTACGCTGATGCTTTTCCCCGATACACTCTACGAGAAAGACCTTCCCGCCGATCCCGGCAACCGGCGTCTTGTCATGTCGCTCGCCGAGGGGCGTTGCACCGCGGCCGTTTGGGATGACAACGCTCCTGCGTCGCTCAGGGTTGTCACAACCGACCGCATCTCCATTGCAAGTGGCGGCATCTGGACTGGACTTGAAGATTTCCTTTACGACAATCCGGGACTACTCGCCCCCATGTCGCATACAACCGTTCTGCTCGACACCCCCGACCTCACTATTGTGCCGCAGACGATGGATCAAGGCGACGCATCGCGTCTTCTGCGCATCACTGCCATATCCGACGACGCCACTGATTCCAATCTCTATCAGCCTTCATGGGAGAGCATTGCCGGTGTCCGCATAGGGCTTCTTCTCCCGTCAAAGCTGTTCCGCTTCATCAAGCGCTCTTTTCAGCCGGTCACAGTCAGTTGGTATGCCACCGCGATCATTAGCTACTGGCGTAATATTGTGATGACCTCCTCATCTACTGCCACCGCCTCGCGCCCAATTCAGGCACTCGCTGTCGTCGGGTCTGCATCCCGTGTCACAGTTGTCGTGCTCGATAGCGACGGCCAACTCATTGCAGCCATAAGCCGCAAAGGTGCCGGAGCGTCCGATTTCTCCTACTACATCCTGTCCCTTCTCACCTCCCTCTCCTCCGATCTGCGCGCCGAAGTGTCGCTTTCGCTTTATGGTAATCCCACCGTTACTTCCACCATAAAAGAAGAGCTTTCCGGCTGGATCGACGCGCGGCTGCACGTCCACATCACCGGAAAGCCCTCTATAATCGATCAGACTCAACTTACTCTTTTAGAGCCTGAAATCCTTGCTGCTATCGAGCATTAATACATCGGCTTGAAAGGAGCGCTCTTCACCAGACGATTGGTGACATCACCCACAAAATCCTGACTCTTGGAAGTGTCGAGCTTCATCACCGAAGCACCCTCGCTGAGATCACACTTATTGAGATCCACATAGAACATACCGGGATTAGTCACGATATCAAAGTAATAACGGAGATCACGGATATTGGCAAATGAACGCCATTGTGTCGACGAAACATTAGGCTCCGAATCCACCGTGTAGAGATACGGCACCGAGACATTCATCAATATGGATCGGATGATCGACACACCGAGATCAGCGTTATCGGTTTTCACCACATGACCGTCAAAATAATATCCGCGCACAAAACGGTCAGGACTCTTCACCGTGCCGGGAAGCATATTTGCGCCACCCACTTTCTGCCAGTAATCATTTATAGCAGTCATCTCCGGGAAAGTCGGGTCATTGGTCATGGCCGGCATATCCTCACCCTGATAAATCTTCACTGTACCGTGGTCAAACTCCAGCACTGCGCAACGCCCTTCGGCATCAGTTATGCCCCAGTGCAGAGCCGAGACAGTACCACCGTCAAAAGTTGCGCCTGAAATATTGAAATCATGCTTCTGCAGCACATCCACAACCTCAGGAGTGGTAGCATTCATGTCGAGAAGCCATGCCACAAACACAGCCAGCGACATAGGCGGGCGATTGGTTGTCGAGTCATTGTCATAAACCGTACCCTTGCAGAAAAGACCGTTTATCACGAGTCCCTTTTCATTCATTCCCTCAGTGACACCGCCATCATATCCCACGGCATACACCGCGCCATATTTCGATGTCCATTCCACCGAACCCGGCAGAGTGTTACCCACCTTGTGCATTCCGCGCGGATAAACATAAATATTTGTGGGGATAGGAGTTTTCCAGTCGAGCGAACGCCCCACGATGCGGAGGCTGTCATTGCCAACATATAGAATACGGCTGCATGCATCCGCCGATTCACTAATTCCGGTCACAACTGCCACTGCGGCGAGCGCACCCATGGCAAAACGTTTTACATCCTTGAATCTCATAGTATAAAAATTGAGTTGTGTGTTATTTCTTGTTACTTACTTAACCTTACAACACCCAACTCCCCCACTATGTTTACTCCACCCCCCAACAAATCTCTCCTCCCCGCCACTTTGTACGGACGTACCATGGTGCGTCC
>CAYSKE010000143.1:0-4145 GCA_964431465.1 uncultured Muribaculaceae bacterium
ATCGCTCCGACAAAGATCGCGGTGAATATTTGTTATGCGTTCAATACGGGATTTTAAGATAATCTGCTGTGGCGGACGAATGGGCCGTGCGTCCCTACTTTGGGGAGAGCGCGGTGGTGTCCACGGGCACAAGTGCCCGCGGTTAACCAGATTATCCGGCCTCCGGCCGGAGCGGACGAATGGGTAGTGCGTCCCCGCCGGGGGGAGCGGACGCACCATGGTACGTCCGTACTCTGCGGGAAAAAGAGAAGCAGGGGGACGCGCTTTATGCGTTGATAATCAGGAGGACGCACGAGCCGTGCGTCCCTACTCTTGATGTCAAAGCATTCCTATTTGACCCGCATTGCACGGGCCGTGCGTCCCTACTCTGGGGGTTGCGGACGCACCATGGTACGTCCGTACTCTGCGGGAAAAAAGAGAAGCAGGAGGTGTGATGCCTCCTGCTTCTGTAATTGATAGGGTAATGGTGTCTCTTATTTCTTGTTCTGGAAGTGGCGGGCGTAGAGACCGGCAAAGCCGCGTCCGTGACGAGCCTCGTCCTTAGCCATCTCATGCACGGTGTCGTGGATAGCGTCGTGGCCGAGCTCTTTGGCGCGCTTAGCAATGCGCATTTTGTCGGCATTGGCACCAGCCTCAGCTGCCATGCGCTTCTCAAGGTTGGTCTTGGTGTCCCAAACCACGTCGCCAAGAAGTTCGGCAAATTTAGCAGCGTGCTCAGCCTCTTCCCAAGCGTAACGCTTGAAAGCTTCGGCGATTTCGGGGTATCCCTCGCGGTCGGCCTGACGCGACATGGCCAGATACATGCCAACTTCGCCGCACTCACCGTTGAAGTGAGCGTTGAGATCCTTGATCATCTCTTCGTCGGAGCCTTTGGCTACACCGATCTCGTGCTCAGTGACAAACTGGAGCTCTGACTCCTCGTCGAGGGGTTTGAACTTCGATGCGGGAGCACCGCAGATGGGGCACTTCTCGGGGGCTTCGTTGCCTTCGTGAACGTAGCCGCATACCATGCAGATGAATTTCTTGTGCATATTATGTCAGATTTAGGAGTTATGAACTATGTTGAGATTTGCCGTAAAGATAACTTAATTTTCAATAAAAGCAGGCTGAGAGCGAAAATATTTTATTTCGACCGGTCGATGAGCGACGACCGCACGGCCTGAGCTTTTTCTTCGCCCGTGTCGTAGTTGGCATTCAGCTGGTTGGGCATCAGAAACAGACGGAACACAGCAAAAAGGATGACGACCTTGATGATGATGATCCAAAGCAGCCGACGTGCAAGCCGCGAGTTTCCAAAGCCATAGCGATAAATGTCGATGAGCCGACCGGGAGCTGAAAGCAGAGTCATTTTTTGATTTGGCGTAACTATGTTTTACAATTAAACACACGTGGCATGATAATTGTTCAAATAAAATGAGCAAAGTTTCAGAGACTGTGCATCAGCTATTCTTTTTGTATATTTGCATGAATATATATGACACCCGACACGCTTTATATTGATCCGCGCCGACGCTTTGCAATCGGCTATTTCTCAGAGTTGCCGCCAGAGATGACTCTGAGTGTCGACGCGTCGGATTGGGAAGATACCGAGGGGATTCCAATACTCAGGGCGGTGTATACGCTCGACGATTTCCACGAAAAGATCTCGGTGCTTGATGAGGATCTCGATGATGTGAGCGTGGAGCGGATGAAGTTCTTTATGGCGAGGCTGATGCGTCCGGGACTGCATCTCGAGCGTCGTGACCTCAGATTTGCAGGGCGTGACCGGGTGCAGGCGTGGCGCGACGACGTGGAGCATGGCAGGCTGCATTTCACATATTATCTCAGCGATGAGAAGGCTATGGTGAATGTGGAGATACCGATGCTGTGGTATTATGACCAGCTATATGCCTGCACGATAGACCCGCGCATGAATTTTCAGGGGGATGGTGCGCTCGTGGTGAACAATGCCTCGATGATGCTCAAGCTGGCTACTCCGGTGGGACGGGTCTATCCTTATTTCCGCGAGGACTCGCCGGATGAGACGGGTATGATATTCACTCACACGACTTTCCGGCGCACGGAGTATCGCCCGACAATCAGGCTGTCGGGGCTGTCGCATGTCAATGGCTTCACGCTGTTTCCTCCGGTGTTTGACTCTATCGGTCACGCATCGTGGGGGCAGGGGCATTTCGTGGTGTATCTCAACGGCACATCGGGTGTGGTGACACCGATCGGCGGTTTATCCGATATATTCCTGCGGCATCTGCCTCCTATGCCTGTGGTTGACCTTGACAAGTATCTGCAAGATCTTGCCAAGTGGTTTACGGGCAGGGAGATGAAGGTGTACTACAGGGACACTGACAGGGCTGTGCCTACCGACAGCGAGGGGACGCTGCTTTATCAGCCGGGGAGTTTCGTCAGGGCCGGCGTATTTGTCGATGCAACAGCGGCTTTGGGGCGTCCGGCATCGGGAGTGCGCACCCGCTACATGATCATATCGAACCGCGGAGTGAAGCTGCATGATGTGCCGGGTATCGCTGACCAAAATCCGTCGCTGCTGATATGGGATCTGACGATATTTGACTATAACGCAATATTCTATGTCGTCGATGAGTTTTTCTATAAGGGTGTAAGGCTTATTGTGCTGCTGCAGGTTCCGCCGTCGCTGCCGGGGGTGGCCAACGACAATATGACGCGCGATGCGCTTGATAGTCTGGATCGTAACTATCCTGATATATGGCCTGAGGGGAGCAGGGCGCGCCGCGCCTCGATGCTGTCGGTGGCCGCGCAGGACGCTTTTAAGGAGGAGATGGATCATGGGGAGCTTAACCCGCTGTCGATGAACGCAGAGTGGAGGGGGCGGACACGTGACTTGATAGGTATCGGTGGCGACAACCGTTTGCTGAGCCTGAAACCGTTTGTGGAAACGCGGAGCGAGACGGTGGAAATCGTGAGGGATATAATTGATGCTGAGGGTGGTCTGGAGGATGTGGAACCATCCTACGGGTTGGTCGCGCGTCCGTCGCCGCTTTACCGGGGGAGTGAGGAGTAATGCGGTCTAAAAAGAGAATCCTTATTGTTGTCGCTTCACTTACAGGCGGTGGTGCTGAGCGTGTTGCGGTGGAGTGGGGGAACACGCTGGCCGGTTGGGGACATGATGTGACGATAATCACTGATTTATCGAAGCGGGTGACCTATCGGCCGTCGGATGTGGTTAAGGTGTTGTCATTCAATTTGTCAGCGAGGCCGAAGGGGAGGGGCGTGAGGTTTGCGATATGGAGATTTGTGTCGAGTATTAGGGTGGGTATCAGGCTGTTGCGGTTGATGCGGAGGATGGGGTGTGATGTCGTGATTGATGTGGGGCATATATATGGTTTTGAGGTGCTTGTGGCGTCCAAAATCTTAGGTGTCAAGTCGATACAGACTGATCACAATGCGTGCAGCCGACCGGATGACATGAAAATGGGACTGCGGGAGCGCTATCGTAAGTTCTTGCAATCGAGGATGTTTGATGCTATGACTGTGGTCTCGGAAACCGATTGCAAAGTGATGAAACAGCATGGTGCAACCAACGTAGAGCTACTTTGTAATTCGCTGTCGTTCAGCGAGAACGAGGTTTGCAAAAATGCGCGCACAAAAACAGTGCTGGCAGTGGGGCGGCTGGATGCATGGAAGGCTAAAGGCTTTGATATACTGATTGATGCATGGAAGAGTATATCAAAAAAGCACCCGGATTGGAAACTGCGAATAATAGGGGATGGAGGGGAGGAAACGGTGATTTTTCTTGAAAAACTGTGCTTGGAGTGCAGGGGAAGCGTCGAATTCGTGCCGTTCACTGACAAGATCGGGGAGGAGTATGGTGGCGCGGAGGTGTTCGTGTTGTCGTCGCGCTGCGAGGGGTGGGGACTTGTGGCTATAGAGGCGATGGCGCATGGATGTGCAGCGGTGGTCTGCGATTTTGAGGGGCGGCAGAGGGAGTATGTGGAGGAGGGGGTGAATGGACTGCTTTGTACGGCGGGTTGCGTCGGTGAACTTGAGAACGCGATTGAGAGGGTGATCACGGATGAGGAGCTACGCCGACGCTTGCAACGGAATGCGCCGAAGTCGGTGGGGCGTTTCGCTCCGGGTGTGACGGTGGGGAAACTTGAGAGGATTATTTATCG
>CAYSKE010000143.1:4245-5653 GCA_964431465.1 uncultured Muribaculaceae bacterium
GGACGCACCATGGTACGTCCGTACAAGGTGGAGGGGAGGACTCGGAGAACTCGGAGAGGGCGAAGAGTGGAGAGCGGAGAGCGCGGAGGGGCGGGTCTGTTACTTATTGGATGGGGAAAGGGCGTTGTAGAGGGTGGAGGTGGCGTCGGCGATTTTATCCCAGTCGTAGGGGGATAGGTCGTAGGTGACGCGGGTGAGCGGGGTTTCAAAAAAATTGGTCAATTTTTTTGCGAGAAGCTGTGGATTGTCCGGCTCAAAGAAGAGGCCGGCATCGAGCTGCGGAATCCTGTTGGCGGGAATGTCGGATGCAAGAATGGGCAAGGAGTGGCTCATGGCCTCAAGGAGGACGATGGGAAGCCCCTCGTGGGTGGAGGGGAGCACAAAGAGCGAGGCTTGGGAGAGAAGTGTGTGCAGGGGTTGGCCGGTGAGTTTGCCGGGCATCTCAATGCCGTGGCGCGCTCCGAGCTGCCGGAGGTGGCGGGAGTAGGGTGTGGGGATGTCGCTGTCGCCTGCAATGACAAGGCGGATGCCTCTGCGGGACAGTCCTGAGAGATGCCACGCTTCGATGAGGGTGTGGAAGCCTTTTTCCTCGACAAAGCGACCGAGGGCAAGCACGTAGGGGGCGGAGGTGAGCGGAGGGGAAACGGGACGGGGGGTGACTCCGTTGGGGATGGATGAGATCTTGCGGTCGATGCCGCTGTATCGCTCACTGAGCCGGTGGGCAATGTGGGGGGCGACGGCGATAATGTGATTGGCGGAGAGGACGGCCATGCGCTCGCCTGTGCGGAGCATGAAGCGGGCAAAACGCCCCCACTTGGCGCGCTCGTAGTCGAAGCCGTGATGCGTTACGACTACTTTCATGCCGAGCATCCGCGCGAAGGGGGCGGCAAGGGCGGGGCCGATAGCGTGGATGTGGATAATGTCGGCATTGTCGAGTCGGGCGGCAATGACACAGCGGAGGGTGTGCAGGATGGCTTCAAGGCTGCGGCTGCGGATGGTCGGGAAAGTGCGCAATCTGACCCCACGGTAGGAGGTGCCGTCGTAAGTCATGTAAGGTCGTCGGCAGCCTACGGTGACTTCATGGCCGCGGGAGACAAGGCGCGGCAAGAGGGCGGCGCAGTGGGTCTCTACTCCGCCGATAATGCCGGGAATGCCGCGCGTGCCTGTGACCCATATTTTCATGATGATCGATGGGAGGAGGGAAATAGAGAACTCGGAGAGCTCAGAGCACTCGGATGAGCGGAGCTTTTCAGACTAATATTGTCCGTCCGGGGGCCGGAGAGGAGGGTCATGGCGAGGGCGAGGGCGACCCAGAGTGAGGCGGGGAAGATGAAGCCGATGAATCCGCCCAAGCCTGTGACGCTAACGCCTATTATGACGGCGAGGTAGAGTCTCGACAAACGGTAGG
>CAYSKE010000144.1:0-5630 GCA_964431465.1 uncultured Muribaculaceae bacterium
GTCGGTGATGCGAAGGGTTTCCTGCGCGTTGTGGTCGGTGATGAGGATGCCTATGTATTTTTTCTTGAGGTTGTAGACGACACCCTGAATTTCCTCGACGTTGATGGGGTCGACTCCAGCAAACGGCTCGTCGAGCATGATGAAGTCGGGGCTGATGGCGAGACAGCGGGCGATCTCTGTGCGTCGGCGTTCACCTCCCGAGAGGCGTTCACCGAGATTCTTGCGCACATGCCCGAGGTTGAATTCGTCGATCAGACTGTCGAGCTTGTCACGCTGCTCGGCCGGCGTGAGGTTGGTCATCTGCAGCACGGCCTTGAGGTTATCCTCAACCGAGAGCTTGCGGAACACCGAGGCTTCCTGTGCGAGATAGCCGATGCCGTTTTGAGCGCGCTTGTAGATGGGATATTTCGTGATGTTGAGGTCGTCGATAAAAATCTGCCCTTCGTTGGGGGTGATAAGACCGACGGTCATGTAGAACGTGGTGGTCTTGCCCGCTCCGTTAGGGCCGAGCAAACCGACAATCTCGCCCTGACGGACGTTGATTGAGACGTGATTGACGACAGTGCGCTGGCCGTACTTCTTCACAAGATTCTCTGTGCGGAGCACACGACGCATATCTTTCGGCTCATTGTCGGTCACCGGATCGGGTGCAATGCCGGTGAGAGGGGAGTCGTTGGGCACAAAGTCGGGTGCTGCAATATCGGCCTTGTTTTCCATCGAGTCTTTTATGTTGTAGATAAGTCCCATATTCAGTTAATCTTGACATGTGGCGGCACGGCGCAGACGAGCCTCAATGAAGTCAGTGAGGAGACCGATGGCCACTTTGTTGGTGCCTCCCTGCGGTATGATGAGGTCGGCAAAGCGCTTGGAGGGCTCGATGTACTGGCAGTGCATGGGTTTGAGCACCCGCTCATAGCGGTCGATGACCATCTGGGGTGTGCGACCACGCTCCACGCAGTCGCGTGAGATGACGCGGATAAGCCTGTCGTCGGCATCGGCATCGACAAAGCACTTAATGTCCATCATGTCGCGAAGCACCGGGTCGCAAAGAACAAGGATGCCCTCGACAATCACCACGTCGCGCGGCTGCACCGTGACGGTCTCTTTCTGGCGCGTGCAGGTGAGGTAGGAGTAGGTGGGCATCTCGATGGTCTTGCCCTCGCGCAACTGCTGAAGCTGCTCCACGAGCAGCGACCACTCTATAGCCTTTGGCTCGTCGAAATTTATTTTCTGGCGTTCTTCGGGCTTGAGATGACTTAGATCCTTGTAGTAGGAATCCTGAGGCAACACGGCTACCTCACCCGGGGGAAGTGCCCTGATGATGCGGTCGACTACGGTTGTCTTGCCCGATCCTGTGCCTCCGGCGATACCGATGATGAGCATGAGAAAAATTGGGTTTTATTGCGCTTTATCTGCACAAAACTACATAAAATCGGGATGATGATCAAATTTTCATTACCTTTGCTTCGGATAACTGTGAAAAGTGTATTCTATGATTCTTAATAAATGGCTTGCCAACACGGGCAAGTATTGTATGTTCTTAGGCCGGACGTTCTCGCTTCCAGAGAGATGGGGCGTATTTGGCCAGCGGTTTGTGGCGGAGGTGTCGAAACTTGGTGTTGACTCTATCCCGCTTGTGATCATCATATCGCTCTTTATCGGCGCGGTGATCGCGATACAGATGCAGCTCAACATGTCGTCGCCGCTTATGCCTGCCTACACGGTGGGTCTTGCGACACGCGATATCGTGCTGCTCGAGTTCTCCAACTCTATCCTTTGCCTTATTCTCGCGGGCAAAGTGGGGAGTAACATCGCTTCGGAAATCGGCACTATGCGCGTGACCGAGCAGATCGACGCTCTCGAGATAATGGGTGTCAATTCGTGCAATTATCTTGTTCTGCCGAAGATCCTCGCTTTCCTGTTTTTCATGCCTATTCTGGTGATATTCTGCATGGGTACGGCCTTTATCGGCGGCCTGCTTGTGGCAGTGTTCACCGACCTGATTTCGGTGGCCCGTTACACCTACGGACTGCAGGCACTGTTTCAGGAATGGTATGTGTGGTACGGGCTTATCAAGTCGTTCTTCTTCGCTTTCATCATCGCCTCAGTGGCAAGCTATTTCGGCTACTATGTGAAAGGTGGCGCGCTTGAGGTGGGTAAGGCGAGCACCGACTCGGTGGTGACGAGCTCGATTCTCATTTTGTTGTTTGACGTAATACTGACAAAACTTCTATTGCAATGATCGAAGTTGTCGACATATCGAAATCGTTTGACGGGAAGCAAATCCTCAAGAACGTGAGCGCCCGCTTCGAGACGGGCAAGACTAATCTCATAATCGGTCAGAGCGGATCGGGTAAGACGGTGCTGATGAAATCGGTCGTGGGGCTGCTGCGTCCCGACAGCGGCCAGATACTCTATGACGGCCGCGACACGCTCAAGATGGACGCGAAGCAGATAAAGGCTCTGCGTCAGGAGATAGGGATGCTTTTTCAAGGGTCGGCACTGTTTGACTCGGAAACGGTGCTCGGCAATGTGATGTTTCCGCTGGTGATGTTCGGCACCATGAGCCGCGAGGAGATGAAGGAGCGCGCCATGTTCTGCATCGAGCGTGTAAACCTCGTGGGAGCTGAAAACAAATATCCGTCGGAAATTTCGGGAGGTATGCAGAAACGTGTGGCTATCGCACGCGCCATCGCACTGAATCCGAAATATCTTTTCTGTGATGAGCCAAACTCGGGTCTCGACCCGAAAACGTCGATCGTGATCGACGAGCTACTGAGCGACATTACCCACGAATACAACATGACCACCGTGATCAATACGCACGACATGAACTCGGTGCTCGGTATAGGTGAAAACATCGTGTTCTTAAACAAAGGACACCGCGAGTGGGTGGGGGACAAGAAGAAGATTTTTACCACAGCCAACGAAGCGCTTAACGAATTTGTGTTTGCGACACGTCTTTTCCAAGAGGTGAAGGATCACATTGTGGCATCGGCGCGTCCGATGGATGAATAAGAGATAACAAAATGGAATATAAAGATATAGTTGAATCAGGATACTGGACAGGGAGAGCCACTGAGCGACGCTTCACTGAGCGTGAAGTGCCTCAGAGCCTTATCATTGAGCTTGTGAAGAAGGCTGCTCACGCGCCTACAACCGGGGGAATGCAGCTCTACAGCGTGATCGTGAGCCGCGACGCGGCAGTGAAAAAAGAGCTTGCCGCGGCGCATTTCAATCAACCGGCAGCTACGGGCAACGGCATATTTCTGACTTTTGTAGCTGATTTCAATCGCTTCAGCCAGTGGTGTGAGCAGCGTGACGCCAAGCCCGGTTTCGGCAATTTCGAGAGCTTTACGGCCGCCATGCTTGATGCCGTGATATTCGCACAGCAGTTCAACACGCTTGCCGAGCTTGCGGGGCTCGGTTGCGTGTATCTCGGCACGACAACCTACACGGCTTCGAAGATAGGGGAGATACTTGACTTGCCACGGCTGACGGTGCCTGTGGTGACTCTCGCCGTCGGGTGGCCCGAAGGAAAGTCGGAGGGAGCAGAGCGTCTGGACGCCGAAGCTCTGATACATGAGGAGAAATATCGCCCCTACAGCACCGAGGATATCGACCGCATCTACAGCGAGAAGGAGGCACTGCCTGTAAACAAATCGTTCGTGGAGGAAAACGGCAAGCCGTCGCTTGCCCATGTATTCACTGAAGTGCGTTATCCTGAGGCAAATGCAGTGAAGTTCTCTGAGGATTTCTATGAATATATTTCACGTCAGGGGTTCGCATGGCCTGAAAAAAATGCAAAAAAGTGAAATCTGCTGAGAAAAAAGCAGTATATTTGTGGCTTGAAAGACTTTCGGTGAATTACCATGCAGAATAAATGTGGGCTTAATGCCTTGAAAATATTACTTTTATGCCTGATGCTCCCTGCGCTTAGCGGCTGTGGGGAATATCAACGTGTGCTGAAAAGTAAGGACCCCGATGAGAAATTTGAGTATGCCAAGCGCGCTTTTGAAGAAGGAAAGTATGCGCAGGCCTACACTCTGCTCAACGATGTGGTGACAATGCTCAAGGGCTCGGAGAAAGGTGAGGAGGCTCTGTATCTCCTCGGTCTGAGCTATTATGAGAATAAAGAGTATCTTGACGCTGCATCATTTTTCCAGACTTACTATTCACGTTTCCCGAAGGGGAAGTACACGGAGTTGGCAAGATTCTATGCCGGTTACGGCTACTACCTTGACTCGCCCGAGGCTCAGCTCGATCAGTCGGGTACGGTGAAAGCCATCAACGAGCTTCAATCATTTCTGGACTATTTCCCGCGCAGCGACAAAGTCACCATCGCGCAGAATGCCATATTTGAGCTACAGGACAAGCTGACGCTCAAGGAGCTTCAGAACGCCCAGCTCTACTACAACATGGGCATCTACCGCGGCAACAACTATGAGAGCGCCATAATCGTGGCGCAGAACGCCATCAAGGAATATCCCTACTCGAAGTACAAGGAGGAACTTGAGATGCTGATACTCAAAGCCCGCTATCAGGAGGCCTCGATGAGTGTGGACGAGCGCAAGGGAGACCGCTTCAGGGATGTTGTGGATGAGTACTACAGCTTCATCAACAACTATCCGGAAAGTCCGTTCCGCGACGAGGCCGACAATATCTACAAAATCGCCTCGCGCCACGCGTCGAAGGACTGATGAAAGCCGCCATCACAGAATCTAAAGAACCGAACAGAATATAGTTCATACCATCATAATGGATTACAGAAAGACAAACGCCCCGCTCACGACGGTCACCCGTGACATGATTGAGCTTTCAGCCGATACCGGCAATGTGTATGAGACCGTCTGCATCATTGCAAAACGCGCCAACCAGATCGCTGCCGAGATGAAGCATGATCTGGAGCAGAAACTTCAGGAGTTCGCTTCACTTAACGACAATCTCGAAGAGGTGTCGGAAAACCGCGAGCAGATTGAAATTTCGCGCTATTATGAGAAACTTCCGAAGCCGACGCTGATTGCAGCCGAGGAGTATAAAGAGGGTAAGGTTTACTTCCGCCTCCCCGACCAGTCGAAGGGTCAGAACTGACCGATAGACGGCTGATATATGGTGATAAATGCAGAAAAAATATTGCCATATCGGAAATAAACGCTAACTTTGCAGCGCCTTTGGCGGAACCGGGACGGCCGCGATCTTGTCACGGAACTTCCAAGGCGTAGAAACATAAATAATTAACAAACTCAATTCCCTGAAAAATGGCACTGAATCCTGAAGAAAAGACCGCCATCTTCGAGAAGTACGGAAAGAGCAAGACTGACACAGGGTCCCCCGAGGCACAGATCGCGCTCTTCTCTACCCGTATTGCTCAGCTCACCGCTCACCTGAAGCAGAATCACAAAGATTATGTGACTGCCCGCACTCTTAAGATGCTCGTAGGTAAGCGTCGTCGTCTGCTTGATTACCTGATCCGCACCGACATCGAGCGCTACCGTGCAATCATCGCTCAGAAGGAGCTCGGCATCCGCAAGTAATTGCAGGATAGGACAACAAGACAGGCACCTCCAATTTCGGGGGTGCTTTTTTTTTAGGGGGGGGGAGGGAGAACCCGGAGAACTCGGAGGGCTCGG
>CAYSKE010000145.1:0-5519 GCA_964431465.1 uncultured Muribaculaceae bacterium
ACAGCACCTTTCCCTCGGCTCCCTCAACGGGCACAGGCACACCCCAGTCGAGGTCACGGCTCACAGCGCGCGGCTGCAGGCCGAGATCGAGCCACGACTTGCACTGGCCGTAGACGTTGCTTTTCCACTCCTTGTGATCCTCGAGAATCCATTTCTCAAGAAATCCCTGCCACTTGTCAAGCGGGAGATACCAGTGTTTTGTCTCGCGCATCACCGGCACGTTTCCGGTTATGGCACTGCGCGGATTGATAAGATCGGTTGCGTTGAGCGATGTTCCGCACTTTTCGCACTGGTCACCGTAGGCTCCCTCGGCGTGGCAATGCGGGCACTCGCCGGTCACATAGCGGTCGGCGAGAAACTGCCCGGCCTCCTCATCGTAGAGCTGCATCGAAGTTTTCTCCACAAACTCCCCTTTGTCGTAAAGGCGGCGGAAAAACTCGCTTGCCGTAGCCGAGTGGATGTCGGAAGTCGTGCGGGAATATATATCAAACGAGATGCCCAGCCCGGCCATCGACTCTTTGATGATGCCGTGATAGCGGTCGACGATATCCTGAGGCGTCACACCCTCCTTGCGGGCTTTGATCGTGATGGGCACACCATGTTCGTCGCTGCCACCTATCATCACCACATCCTCGCCGCGCAGACGCAGAAAACGGGTGTAGATGTCGGCTGGCACATAGACTCCGGCCAGATGGCCTATATGGACGGGACCATTGGCATAGGGAAGCGCCGTGGTCACCAGCGTACGTTTGAATTCCTTGCTCATGACTCCTTATTTTTCGGTTGTTACGTTATCTTCCTGAACCGGTGCGTGCTCGTCAACGGTTTTGGTCGGCGACACTTTCAGCGGTTTCACGTTTTGCTTTATCTGGTCAAACCCGCGCCCATACACTCCGTTGACATTAGTCTGCGTGATAAAGGCTTCAGGGTCTACGCTCTTTACGATGCGGAATATCGTGACTGACTCGATCTTGCGGCACATCACAAAAAGCATCTTGGTGGGCTTTCTCGTGTACCATCCCACGCCGTCGAGTATGGTGCAGCCGCGGTGAGCGTGTATGTTGATCATCGTGGCGATCTCCTCCCACTTGTGTGAGAAAATGGTGAACTGCACGGCCTGACGGTTGGTGTTGATGAGCTGATCGGCAACATACGACTGTATGAACAGGTTTATAAAACCGAGCACCACATTCTCAATCTCACCTGAAATCAGAAATGAGGAACTGATGATGCAGAAGTCGGTGTACTGCATCGTGCGTCCAACCGACACATTGGTTCTCTTCGACACGATCGCCGCCACGATATCGGTGCCACCGGTGCTACCGTTGTGGGTGAACGCCATGCCCACACCCACGCCGCACATTATGCTGCCGATAATCACATTCATAAACTTCTGGTTGGCGATCAGCGGCTCCGGAAACATCGGGGCAAGTATCCCGACAAATATTGAGATGACGGTCGCTCCGAATATCGTGCGGACAACAAATGTCCGCCCCACGGTCTTGTAGGCGATGGCAAGCAGGATAAGGTTGCCGGCATACATCGCCGCAGCGATAGGCACACCGTGACCGAACAGCTTGAGCGTCGTGTAGTACACGATCTGACCCACACCGGCCATTCCTCCCATGATCACTCGCTCGGGATTGATAAATGCCGAAAATCCGAAGGCATACAGGAAGATGCCGAACGTTATGATGAAATAGTCCTTGGCCGACAGCCAGATCTTGTTTGGTGAAATGTGCATGACAGGTTTTCCCGGATTTTTTACATCACAAAGATATTACATTTTTCACTAAGTAAGTCGTGGAAATTAGCTGATATTATCATTTGATGGCGGCATGAGTAACTGTTCAGCTAATTTATATATCTAACATCCACTACTTTGTAGGGACGCACCATGGTGCGTCCGCCTTAATTATTGTTTGTTATCAGTTCTCTGCGGACGCTCCATGGAGCGTCCCTACATTGATATTCAATATTTTATTAATATTTTGAATCGCTGAATGGTATAAGCTAATTTTCATGACTTAATTATTGTGAGACAATAACCGCCGGAAACGGCGGTTTTGCCTTGAATACTTCGCTCCCCTCGGTTTCCGAGAGAAGTTTTGCCGCTTCATCGGCATCGGCGGTCGTGCCGGTCAGCACATAGTAATTCTTCTCTCTGTCCATCGCCACAAACGCCCCGTCAAATCCGCCGTCGCGCAGGCGGCTGCATAGCGACCTCGCATTGAATATCTGCTTGAATTTGGCCACCCCGACACTATAGGCTTTCGGCGTGACGGCATTGGCACCCTCGGCTGCAACTGCATACAGCCGCGTGTTGAGCACCGGCAGAGTCACATCCCCTACTTTCGTTTCATGCGCCTGCTCCTCTTTGGCCATCGCGCTGTCCACATCCGTTCCGAGTCCCGAAGCCTTCTTTTCCTTTGCCGTTTCGTAGGCGGCACGGTAATTTGCCTCGGTGGTCTTGCATCCTGTCAGCGACATTGCGGCGATGGCAATGAGCACTAAATATTTTTTCATATTCGATGTTTACTTAAACGTGTCGGCAAAATCAAAGATCGACTCAAACAACCGGCGTGAACGCTCGTCGAGATCACGCCCCCGTCGGGCCATCACTCTCGATGCCGTGTCAAAGAACTTCGGCAGCTGTACATCGGTAAACCCGGCTGCTCCCCCCTCGCTGAACGAGGGAATGAAATTACGCGGAAAACCGGTGCCGTGGATATTGCATCCGACACCCACGACAGTGCCGGTGTTAAACATCGTGTTGATGCCCGCCTTCGAGTGGTCGCCCATCACAAGTCCGCAGAATTGCAGCCCGGTCTTTTCAAACCGGCGCGTGCGGTAGTTCCAGAGCTTGACGGGCGTATAGTCGTTCTTGAGATTGGATGCCGTGCATCCCGCGCCCAAGTTGCACCACTCACCTATTACGGCATTCCCGAGGAAGCCATCGTGCGCCTTGTTGCTGTAGCCCTGCATCACCACATTGTTGAGCTCTCCACCCACCTTGCACCACGGCCCGAGCGTTGTGTCAGGATAAATCTTTGCCCCCATGTTCACCGACGAGTGATCGCCTATCGCTATCGGGCCGCGCAGGCACGCCCCTTCCATCACGTGAGCTTCAGTCCCTATCCATATCGACCCATGAGTGGTGTTGAGTATCGCCCCGTTCACTTCCGCACCGGGAGCGACATAGATCAGCGATGCGTCACCTATCACCGTATTGGTGCTGTTGACCGACGTGACCACCTTTCCTGCCACCAGACGCCCGAAGTCCTTTTTGATAAACTCACCATTGTAGCTGAATATGTCATAAGGGCGGTCAATAGCTCTTACCGTAATCTCCTCCGGAATATCCAGCACAGGCAGATTATCGCGTCCGCGCCAGTCCTCGGCAGTGCCCTTCACCGCCACAAGCCTCTCCCCCGCCTTCATCGCCCACTTCCCTTGCCAGAGTCCCTGAGCGATAAACGCCGTCAGCCCTACATCGGGCAGCACATTTCCGGCAATGTAGAGAGCCTCCTCATTATCGGCACCTGATGCTTCGGTCGTTTCGGTTGCCTCGCTCATATACTCCTCTCCGATATATCCTCCGGGCACACACTGAGGCAACGCCGCAGCCCACTTGTCGGCAATCGTGTCAATCCCGACCCGTATTTCTGCCGAATACCGGGTGAATGTCACAGGCAGCAGATCGAGCCACCTTTCATGCAGATCAAAAAATATCAGTTTCATCGTTTTTTATTTTCTATTGAAACAAGGCGTGGTTTCTCCTTTAGCACCACAATGGCCACGTAGGCACCTATCGCCAGCACGCGCACACACCACAGCAGCCCGGCCGCCATATCAGTGAAATGCTGAATTGCCAGCGTCACGACCCAAAGTCCGAGTCCGGCGGCAAAATAAAACAAACCCGACCTCACATCATAGTTTATCGGATATTTTTTCTTACCCACCGCCCACGACGCAATCATCATCACGCCGTAGCAGCATAAGGCCGCCACCGCGCAACCCATATACCCCATCGCGGGCACGAGCGCCACGTTGAGCGCGAGCGTCACAGCAAGTCCAAGCAGAGAGAACCATGTGCCATAAATCGTGCGGTCGGTAATTTTGTACCACACCGAGAGATTGAAAAACACACCGAAGAAAAATTCGGCGATCATGATCAGCGGCACCACCCTGAGCCCCGAGAAATAAGAGGGAGCGATAAACCACTTCACGATATCGATCATCTCCATCACCCCGAGGAAAATCAGCATTCCGAAGATTACATACCATTTCATGGCCTGCACGTAGGCCTCGCTGCTCCGTTTGCCATCCTGAGTCTTGTGTTGCGCGAATATGTAAGGCTCGTAAGCAAACCTGAATGCCTGAATGAACATAACCATTATTATGGCTATCTTGTAATTCGCGCCATAGATTCCCAAGCCATCCATAGCCTCCGTGCGGTCATGTATCAGTAGCGGATAAAGGATTTTGTCGATCGACTGATTCATGATGCCGGCAAGCCCCAGCACAAGCAGCGGGAAAGAGTAGACGAGCATCTCGCGCAGGAGTTTTCCGCAATAGCTCCACTTCACATTCAGTTCGGGCAGAAGCAGCATGAGCGTCACCACCGATGCTATCAGGTTGGCGAGGAAAATATATCCGACTCCGAAATCTTCACACCACATCCACTCGCACACGCCCCTCTCGGCAAGATGCGGCAGAAGCAGTATAAAAAAGATATTCAAGCCAATATTCAACCCGATTCCCACTAATTTCAGCATCGCGAAGCGCATCGCCTTATGCTTGTAGCGCAGGTAAGCAAATGGCAATGAGGCAAATGCGTCCAATCCCACAGCGATTCCCATCATCCACACATACGACGGATGCCCCGGACAATCAATCCATTCGGCAAATATACCACTGAGTATCAATATGATAACACAAAACACCGTCGACGACACGCCGAGTGCGCTCAATGCAGTCGTGTACACCTGCATCGGATCTTTCCAGCGCTCATGGTTGGCAAAACGGAAAAATCCGGTTTCCATGCCGTAGGTCAGACACACCAGAAGCAGCGCCACAATCGAGTAGACGAGTGTGACCACGCCATATTCCTCTGCCGGAAACACATGGGTGTACACCGGCACGAGGCACCAGTTTAGAAATCGCCCGACAATCGAGCTCATCCCATACACCGCCGTGTCCTTTGCAAGAGATTTAAGTCCCGCCATATTATTTTTTCTTACTCCGGTAATGGATGGAAAGCATCATGAAGGATGCGTGCTTTTGCCACACCCACCGTCTCCTCAAGCTCGCCGATAGATGCCTCCTTCATTCGCTTCACGCTTTTGAATCGTTTGAAAAGTGTCGCACGTGTCACCTCGCCTATCCCCTTGATGCTGTCAAGCTCGCTCACAAGTTGCGACTTGCTGCGCCGGTTGCGGTGATGCGTGATGCCGAAGCGGTGCCACGTGCATAAATCGGGTATTGCTGCGATATCTTATCGCTATCACCACAAAGAG
>CAYSKE010000146.1:0-5412 GCA_964431465.1 uncultured Muribaculaceae bacterium
GGATTGTATTTCGGGCCCTGCTCCTCGCCATGAACGGCATAGTAGCCGGCTTCTTCCTCAAAGGTGTGGAGGCCGCCGATACCGGCTGCCACGATCACACCCACGCGATCCTTGTTAAGATTGTCGGCGTTGAGGATGCCGGAGTCTTCCACGGCCTGACGGGCAGCAACGATGCCATACTGAGCGTAGAGGTCGAGCTGGCGCAGCTTCTTGCGGTCGAAATGATCGGCTGCATTGAAACCCTTCACCTCACAGGCAAACCGGGTTTTGAACTGTGAGGCGTCGAAGTGGGTGATAGGAGCGGCTCCGCTCTTGCCTGCTTTTGCGGCTTCCCATGTCGACTCTACATCATTGCCAATGGGAGTGATAGCTCCCAGACCGGTGATTACAACACGTTTTAATTCCATTATCTAACTCTTATTGTGTGTGAGTAAGGGTATAATTGCTTGGGTGGATGAGGGGAGAGATTGGATGAGGCCTATAAGTTAAAAAATTCCCCCTGGCGGAGGAACTTTTAGAGGGTTCCGGGCCGCGCTCAAGCGTCCGGTTAATCAGAGGCCTCGGTCACGAAGCTCAGTCAAAAGTGAGATTACAGGCAGCTGAAACTGCCGCAATCAATCTTACTTTTTGGCTTCTTCGATGTATGCAACTGCGTCGGCTACAGTAGAGATCTTCTCAGCTGACTCGTCGGGAATTGTGATGCCGAATTCCTTCTCAAACTCCATGATGAGCTCTACGGTGTCGAGGCTGTCTGCGCCGAGATCCTTGGTGAACTCTGCGGTTTCAGTTACTTCGTTTTCGTCAACACCGAGTTTGTCAACGATAATCTCTTTTACGCGGTTAGCAATTTCAGACATAATGAATTATAGTTTAATCGTTTTTAATTCAGTTTTGATTCGCGGTGCAAATTTGCACAAATTTTTTTGAATAGAAAATTCAAATTGCACAAAAACGCACTTTTTGCGCTGTTTTATGGCAAAAATTGGTCAAAAGTTCCACAAAATTTAAGAATTTTAAGAATTAGGCTGTGTGTAATCGTTAACCAACCAACTGATTAAACGAATGTAAATAAAAATTCGCAGATGTTAACATTTGGTGATGTCTTCAATTCTGTGGGAGATTTGTTATATTTACATCATTCTTTATTCAACCATGCGCTGACCCCGCGGTCAGTTTTTCCTAACACGCAACGATGAACATTCATTTTCCCGCAGCCGCCACCGTAACCGTCGGGCTGCTTATGGCAACTGCTTGCACCAACAATAAGTCAGGAAGCGAAAGCAGCGAAGTGTCGAACTATGAAGTGGCTCAGACCATCAAATCGGCCTCACGCAGCTTTGAGCTAAACGACTCGGCTGACATTCAGGGCGTTTATGCAATGCTCGGGGTGTCGGTGCAATGGCCCGAGGTGATGGGCGATTACAATCTGAAGCCCTTGCAAGACAGCATTGTGGCCGCTTTGTTCGGACCTGACAATGTTGGGAAACCTGTCGATTCACTGATGGAGCGGTTTGTTAGCTCCGACAGCAATCCGTGGGGTGACGGCATGAGAGTTGTTCCGGTCGACTCTGTTCCCGCAGCGGCGGCAGAGAGCGAATGGTATGTCCAGCTAACGGCCAAGCTCATCAGCTTTTCAGAGAACGAAGCCACCTACCGAGTGGGTAACAGCAGCTACAGCGGAGGCGCGCATCCTTACACCGGGTACACCTATTTCACCTACGATCTTGCACATGCTCAGGTGCTTACGCGGGATAACATGTTTGTTGACGGCAGTGAGCAGGCAGTGCTTAATCTTATAAAGGAAGCGCTTGCGCGCGATGCCGGGGTGGATCCCGCCGCTCTTGCCGACAGCGGCTACTTCGACATCAATGCGATCGGGCAGCCGTATCTGAGCGACGGATCGGTTGTGTTCCACTATAATCCATACGAGATCGCCCCGTATTCGGCTGGTCAGATCGATGTTGCTGTTTATGGTTATGAAATCGAGCCTTATCTGAGGGATAACGTCAAGGCTCTGCTCGACGAGTAACAATCTCTCTGGCTGGTCAGCCGGCGCCTCAGGCTGAGTGCTGGCTTAGGCTCTGCTTGTCGAGCACCTCATACTTGGAGTGCTGACTGCGGAATTCGGGGACGATGAGTTTCATCCGGCTCACGATCTCCATGTCGGTCGATGCCGAACACATGTCGACGAGTTCGCTGATTGATCGGTTGGCTTCTTCGTAATCATACTCGCGCACACGCGCGATCTTGATTTTCGGGTGGAATGTCGGCAGAGTGGTTTCCTTTTCGTTCAGCACCTCTTCATACAGCTTTTCGCCGTCACGCAGACCGGTGAAGCGGATCTGGACATTTTTGGCGCCACTCATGGTGATCATGCGCCGCGCGAGGTCGGCAATCTTCACCGGTTCACCCATATCGAACACAAAGATCTCGCCGCCGCTTCCCATTGTTCCGGCTTCGAGAACCAGCTTGCAGGCCTCCGAAATGAGCATGAAGAAGCGGATAATGTCGGGGTGGGTCACCGTCACCGGTCCCCCGGCCTTGATCTGCTGCTGGAACAGGGGGATTACTGAACCGTTTGAGCCCAGAACGTTGCCGAAACGGGTCGTGACGAACCGTGTCGATCCCTTGACCTTGCCGTCTCTCACAGCCTTGTCGAGCGCCTGGACATAGATCTCGCAGATTCGCTTCGAGCAGCCCATCACATTGGTGGGGTTGACAGCCTTGTCGGTCGACACCATCACAAATTTACGGGTGCCGTACTTAACCGCCAGATCGGCCACAATGCGTGTGCCTTCAACATTGTTGGTGATACTCTCGCCCGGATTGTCCTCCATCATGGGCACATGTTTGTAAGCCGCGGCATGAAACACATATTCAGGCCTGTGAGCCTTGAACAGCTCCTCCATTTTGGCTGCATGCGCAATGTCGGCCACAACGGTGTCGGCTTTAATGTCGGGCCAGCGGCGGGCCATGAACAGGCGCACGTCGTGGAGCGGGGTCTCGGCCTGATCGATCAACACCAGCTCCGACGGGCCGAACTGAGCGATCTGGCGCACCATCTCCGATCCGATTGATCCGGCAGCGCCGGTGATCATTATGCGCTTTCCCTTGAGCTGGCGCCCGATGGCATCCATGTCGATCTCGATCTTCTCGCGCGGCAGCAGGTCTTCGACATTGACTTCGCGCAGCGACTCGACATTATTGTCGGCCGAATCGCTGCCCGAGGCATCATCCCAATCCTGAGCGTCGGGAAACATCATTATTCTGATGCCCGCTTCAATCAGAGCGTTGACAAAGCCGGTGTTGTGGCGGAGCGCGTCGCTCTTGTATCGCGGCACAAGCAGAGCTGTTACTCCATTGGCCGCCATTTTGCTGACCAGATCTGCATCAGCCAGATAAACGGCCTGTCCCATCACGTGATGACCCACGAGATCGGTGTCGTCGGTGGCAAACCCGACGAGCATATACGGGTTCTGATCGTTTGAGTTAAGGCTCTTGGCCAGGGCGATACCGCCGTCCTTGGCGCCGTAGATAAACGCACGCGACGTGCGCCGGAGCGACAGAGTGGCGTCGTAGAGCGTTTTGACCCAAATGCGCGAGGCCCACATCACGGCTATCGACAGCAACGCGCCTGTCAGCAGGTCGGAGTTAGTGACAGGTGAGTTCTCCTTAGGGATCAGGAGCATCAAAATGAAGCCTGTTGCTATGGCGAGGCCTATGCGACCCAGATCGACAAACGATGAGAAGCGGAGCACACCGGTGTAGGTGTGGAAAAGGCGGAACCCAACGATGTAAAACACCGAGTAGAGGGCCAGTTTCAGAAGAATGTCGGGGAAGTGGCTGAAAGCCTCGGCAGGTCCCTGATGGATCAGGCATGCGAGCACACCACAAATTACCGTTATGATATAGTCAAATGCCAGTATACTCCAGTAAGGCAGGGTTCTCCGTGAGAAATACCATTTTGTGAGTTTTACAAAAGCATTCATGGCGATGTTCGTGCAGATACGGTTTACGCCGCAAAATTAGCAAAAAATTCCTAAAGATTCTCCCGTAGGCAGAATTTTGAGCGTTAATATTTCACTTCCCACAGATAGAGCGCATGTGCCGGCATGGATGTGCCGGCGGCGCAGCGGTTGCGGGCCGCAACAACGTCGCTGAACTGACCGAGAGTCATTTTGCCGCGCCCCACTTCGACAAGCGTTCCCACAACGGCTCTCACCATGTTGCGCAGAAAGCGGTCGGCGGTTATTGTGAACATCCATGCTCCTTCCACATTGGGCACGGGTGTCCACCGCGCCTCGGTGACCCGGCATATATTGGTCTTCGCATCGGTGTGCAGTTTGGAAAACGACGTGAAGTCAGACACGCTGAGCAGCATTTCGGCCGCGCGGTTCATGGCGTCGAAGTCGAGATTGGCGGGGGTGAACCATGCAAGGTTGTTGAAAAACGGCGAGCGACGGGTGGTGACGAAATATCGGTAGGTGCGACTCCGGACCGAGAAGCGGGCGTGCATGTCGGCAGCCACGGGTCTGATTTCATAAACGGCTATCGCCGGTCCGGTGATGGCGTTGATGGCCCTCGGGAGGGTGAGGGGATCGATGGCCGTGTCGTCAGGAAGATCGAAATGGGCGAACATTTCACGCGCACTCACTCCGGTGTCGGTGCGCCCGGCGCCGGTGATGGCCACTTCGGTGCGCAGTATCAGCGACACAGCTTTTTCGAGCGTGCCCTGCACTGTCGCTACATCGCCCGGCTGCGACTGCCATCCGTGAAACGGTGCGCCGTTATATGCCAGCCGCATGAACCAGCGTCCCATCAGTCTTTCTCAAGATAGGTGTAGCCGTAGAGCCCCGAGCGGTAGTTGCTCAAGAATTCGCGACCCTCCTCAGGGGTGATACGGCCCGCTTTCATCGACGCAGTTACCCAGCTCTCAACATTTCGCACCAGGCGCTTGGGAATATATTGCACATAGTCGAGAACGTCGGCCACGGTTTCACCGTCGATAATCCGGTCAATCTCATAGCGGTCTTTGTAAACCGAGATATGGACTGCGTTCGTGTCGCCGAAAAGATTGTGCATGTCGCCCAGAATCTCCTGATAGGCCCCCACGAGGAACACTCCGAGATAATATGGCTCACCTTGTTTGACCGGATGGACCGGAAGCGAAGGCTGCACACCGTGGTTGGTGATGAAGTTGGCGATCTTGCCGTCGCTGTCGCAGGTGATGTCCTGAATAGTGCAGCTTCGCGAAGGCTTTTCGTCGAGCCGCTGCAGGGGGATGATCGGGAATATCTGATCGATCGCCCATGAGTCGGTGAGCGACTGGAACACCGAGAAGTTGCAGAAATATTTGTCGGGCAGCATCTTGGCAATCTTCTTGAGCTCTTCGGGAGCATGCTTTAGGCTGGC
>CAYSKE010000147.1:0-5412 GCA_964431465.1 uncultured Muribaculaceae bacterium
TGCCGAACTTGCCGCCGTCGGCCTTTGTGATGAGGGGGCAGGTGAGGGCGTAGGCTTCGCCGCCGAGCTTGCGGCGGATGAGCTCGGTGCCGGTGGTGATGTTGCCCCACTGATCGGAACCGCCGAGCTGCAGGCGGCAATTTTTGGTCTCGTAGAGATGCAGGAAGTCGTAGCCCTGCAGAAGCTGGTAGGTGAACTCGGTGAAGCTCAGGCCGTCGCGTGCCTCGCCGTTAAGGCGCTTCTGCACGGAGTCCTTGGCCATCATGTAGTTGACGGTGATGTGCTTGCCAATGTCACGGGCGAAGTCGAGGAAGGAGTAGTCCTTCATCCAGTCGTAGTTGTTGACGAGCTCGGCCTGATTGGGCTCGCCGCTGTCGAAGTCGAGGAAACGTGCAAGCTGAGCCTTGATCGCCTCCTGATTGTGGCGCAGTGTGGCTTCGTCGAGCAGATTGCGCTCGGCACTCTTGCCCGAGGGGTCGCCGATCATGCCGGTGGCGCCACCGACGAGTGCCAGCGGCTTGTGACCGCAACGCTGGAAGTGACGGAGCATCATCACTCCGCAAAGGTGGCCTATGTGCAGCGAATCGGCTGTAGGGTCTATGCCGAGGTAAGCCGTGGTCATCTCTTTTTTAAGCTGCTCCTCGGTTCCCGGCATGATGGTGTGGATCATCCCACGCCATTGCAGTTCTTCTACAAAGTCCATATCGTGAATAATCTCGTTTGTTCGTTTACTATGATGGTGGTGCGGTTTGTACCGCCGCTTAAGTCGTGTGGCTTACTTCACTTTCAGCTTGTCGCCTACCTGAAGTTTATCGCTGCTTTTTCCGTTAAGCTGCATCAGCTTCTCGACTGTCAGACCATGCTTCTTGGCGATCTGATACATGCTGTCGCCTTTCTTCACGGTGTAGGTCGTAGCGCCGCTTCCGGTAGAGGCCTGATTTGAAGCAGGGGTGGTTGCCTTCGGTGTGTTGTTGGTCTTAGCTGTTGTCGAGGCAGCTTTTTTAGCTGTCTCGGCGGCTGTGTTGGTTGTTTTGGTTGCAGCAGGGGCGGCTTCCTGTGCGGCGGCGTTTGATTCGGTAGCCGGCTGCTCAGCAGCTTCGGAGGCAGGATTTTCCGTGTTTTCAGTCTGCGTGGCCGCGGGTGTGGTCATGTTGTCCATTCCAGCGGCTGTCGATGCGTCGGCAGCAAGGAGGTCGTCGCTCTTTTTCTCGCGTGTTGTGGTGACGATCTTCAGCTCCTGACCACGTTTCACCGATTTGATGCCACCGTTTGCGCTCTTCAGTGCGGCCACGGTGATGCCGTATTTGCGTGCGATTGATGTGAGCGTTTCGTTGCGTGCTACTTTGTGGTACTGAGTTTTTTCAGTCACAATATAGTCACCGTCGACTTTTGTGTTGGTCTGCTCGCCTGTCGACGGCTCAACTCTCAGGCGGCGTGCATAGAGGGCATTGTCGTGATTGACAATGCTGTCGCGGCTTGCGAGATAGCTGAAAATCTGCTTGGAGGGGAGCACAAGAGGGGAGGGCTTCAGGTCGCCCGGGATGTAGTCCTTGCGGTACTGGGGGTTGAGCACCTTGATCTCCTCCTCGGGGATGTTGAGCACCTCAGCTATCTGCTTGAAATGCACGCGCTCGGTCACATGAATGCTGTCGGTGATAAGCGGGCGGCGTGCCAGTGCGGGGCTGATGCCATGCTCGGGGTAGTAGGTCATCACATAGGTCGCTGCGATGAACCCAGGCACATATCCACGGGTCTCATTGGGAAGGAAGGGGTATATCTCCCAGAAATCATGCGTTTTGCCATCGGCATCGCCCAGACGCTTCAGAGCCTTGTTGACGTTGCCCGGGCCGCAGTTGTAGGCGGCTATTGCGAGCGACCAGTCGTTGTAGATGGAGTGGAGCTGCTTGAGGTAGGCGGCTGCCATAGCCGATGACTTGTAGGGGTCGCGGCGTTCGTCGACAATCGTTGTCACTTCCATTCCCATGGCCTTGGCGGTGGTGATCATGAACTGCCAGAGACCCGTGGCACCTGAACGCGAAACGGCATTTGGGTTAAGAGCCGACTCGATGATGGGGAGGTATTTCAGCTCGAGCGGCAGCCCCTCCTTCTCGAGTGCCTCCTCAAAGATAGGCATGTAGTAGAGGCTCATTCCCAGCATATTCTCGATGAGCTGGCGGCGACGCTGGGTGTACATGTCGATGTAGGTGCGCACAATAGAGTTGAACGGCATCTCGATGACGGTGGGGATGGCTGCCAGACGCTTCACGATCTCCTCATCGCTCAGGTCGGTGTCGGCACTGCGGTCGGCCTGCCGGTCAAGATCAACGTAGTTTTTCAGATACCAGTTTTCAAGCATAGCCTGCGTGTTGGCTTCGATGCTTTGCGGGAACACGGTAGTGCTGTCGGTAAACTCGCTTGAAAGAGCCAGTATGTTTTTTGCTTGCGGAGTCACGGCATGAGATGTCAGCGCCATTCCCGAGAGGAATGTGAGAAAAGCGAGGCCGGTCTTTAGCAGAAATGATGACATGATACTTTACCCTATGATGAAGTTGGAGATGTGAGGTCTTAATGATTTGACTGCCTTACTATTGTGTAGGCGCGCAATTTTTGCTCTGCAAAGATAGCAAAAAATCCCCACACCTCCGCCCCGCGAAGGGTTAAAAAGTAATTTGCTGTTGATATTGCAGAATTGAAAAATGTGTTAACTTTGCAACGCAGACCGCATCGCGGAAGCCCGGTCACGGGTTAAGCGGGTGGGTCGGCGAATTAAATATGAAGCGTTTACTCGACGCTCTGTCTTGACACCTTGAAACCTGGAAAATTTCAAATCATCGTCAGGATTGAGACAACGGTAGATGCCTATGTGGATTGTATATAATGCGTTGCAGCAGCGCGTGAGCGTCATGCTGTGGCGTAGCTATATATATATCTTCTGCGTGAGGCTTCTGCGTTGTCCGTTCTACTGCAATGGGCATTACCAGAGCCTCTACAAGCGGGACGGGCAACAGGTACAGTCCTCGCGCTTTTTTTGTGAATCAGCCATACAGGAGGGCGTATGGTGCGAAATAACAATAAATGTATAAGACTTTTTTTAGTGTCATTGCCTGCTGTGGATTATTGTTGTTTTCCACCGGGTGCGGGGGAGGAGGTGGTGATGAACCTGACGAGCCGAAGCCGACTCAACCGACTCCGCAGCCAACGCCTGATCCTAATGATCCGGGAACAACTGACCCTGATAATCCAACACCTGATCCTAATAACCCCGGAACATCTGATCCGGAGAACCCAACGCCAACTCCCGAAGAACCGGTAAAGGTGCCGATGACGGTTTCGGCAGCTCCGGCAGCCTCATCGGAGAGCTTTGAAACCGGCACTCAAGTCGGAGTGTATGCCGTGAGCTTTAGCAATGGGAGTGCCGGGGCGCTTGCTGCAACCGGGAATCTTATAGACAATGTTGCGTTTAAGTTGGCAGATGGCGCATGGAAGGCATCCACGCAGTATTATTGGCCGGATGAGTCGACCAAAGTGGATTTATATTGCTATTGTCCTTACGCGACTTCTATCAACAGTGTTACGGATTATCGCTTTGAGGTCGCTGCGGATCAGAAAGAGGCCGGAAAACATAACGGCAGTAAGTTTTATTGGGGAAAGAAAAGCGGCGTGGCTCCGACATCGTCGGCAGTAGCATTGTCGTTAAATCTGCTGATGAGTCTCTTAAAGGTGACTCTTGTCGCCGGCGAGGGATATGAGGAGGCTGATTTAAGCGATGCGGCGGTAGAAATTCACTCGTTGAGGACCGCTGCTTCCATCAACCTATCTACCGGCGAGGTAAAGCCGGCCGGGGATGTAAAAGCAATTTTCCCATACGGTACCGGCGCAGAGCGCATGGCGGTTGTGGTGCCGCAGACAATCACAGATGCCGAAATGATTGTGGTGACCATCGATGGCAGCCGATATTCGCTGAAACAAAGTGTGACGCTCGAACCGGGTAAAGTCCACTCCTGTTCCCTGACATTGAAAAAAGAGGGTGAGGGGATAAGCATGTCATTATCAGGCTGGGATGTCGTCGAGGAAGAGGGGACAGTTTAAGTAACTATTCAGCGATTCACTATATCAATAAAATATTGAATATCAATGTAGAGGGACGCTCCTCGGAGCGTCCGGAGATAACTGATGACAAACAATAATTAAGGCGGACGCACCATGGTGCGTCCCTACAAAGCGGTGGATGTCAGATATATAAATTGGCTGGGTAGTTACCAGTTTAATCACGAATGAAAAAACAATTAAATAAACCAACATGAAAAGTGTAGTTAGGTTAATCGGTGTGGCAGCATTAGGTGTTGTGGCAGTCACATCATGTTCGACCGATGATGTGGCGTTCAACGTAGCATCGGAAGATCCAAGCCTGAAAATCAATCTTGCAGGTGAAATAACACAGGTCTACAACAGCCGCGTCAACGACAACGGTTTCTGCGACGGTGACAAAGTGGGCATCTACGTCGTGGACTATGAGGGTGACAAGGCCGGAACTCTTAAACCGAAGGGTAATCGCGCGGATAACGTGGGTCATACTTTCAATGAAGCTGCCGGCGTCTGGGATGCAGCCTACGATCTCTATTTCAGGGATAATAAAACCAATGTGGATATTTATGGCTATTATCCTTTCGCGGCTCCTGACGATATGGGAGCCTATCAGTTTGAACTCGAGAAGGATCAGAGCACCTCGGCAGCCGAGGGGCAGCTTGGCGGCTATGAGGCAAGTGACTTTCTCTGGGGCAAAGCAGAGAAGGTGGCTCCATCGGAGCGCGTGATCTCGGTTGCGTTCCGCCATGTCATGGCATCGGCACGCGTCACTCTCGCAGAGGGAACAGGATTTGATGCCGGTGAATGGGCTTCGATCGAGAAGTCGGTGCTGATGATGAACACCACGCGCACGTCGACGATCAACCTTTCGACCGGCGCGGTGACCGCTACAGGCGATGTGCCCTCGACCGGTACGATACCTTACAGTGCAAACGGTGATTACCGCTCGATAATCGTGCCTCAGACGGTGGCAGCGGGCAAAACGCTTGCAATGGTGACTGTGGGCGGTACTCCCTATCAGTTTAAGAAGGATGAGGCATTCACTTACTCGGCATCAAAGCAGCACAATTTCACAATCACGGTGAACAAACGCATCGGCTCGGGCTATGAGTTTGTGCTGACCTCGGAGAGCATAACCGCGTGGGAGAACGACGGTGTATCGCATGACGCTACGGCACGTGAATATATAGTCGTAAACGTTGCCGAGCCGGGTACACTTGCCGAATGCATCGCATCGGCAGGAAAGGATCTCGCTCAGGTGCAGAATCTCAAGCTGACAGGGCAGATTACCGCAAAGGACTTTAGCACCATGCGGGAGAATATGCC
>CAYSKE010000148.1:0-5292 GCA_964431465.1 uncultured Muribaculaceae bacterium
GACATGGAGGTGATGCGCTTTTGTCAGGCATTCGTGCGCGAGCTGTGGCGTCAGATCGGCGCTGAGCGCGACGTGCCCGCAGGCGACATAGGCGTCGGTGGCCGCGAAGTGGCCTACATGTATGGCATGTATAAGAACCTTGCCCGTGAGAACACCGGCACATTCACCGGAAAGGGCATTGATTTCGGCGGCTCACTCATCCGTCCCGAGGCAACCGGCTACGGCAATGTGTACTTCCTGCTCAACATGCTCGCCACACGCGGCATCGACATAAAGGGTAAGCGCGTGGCTATCTCCGGATCGGGCAACGTGGCTCTATACACGGCTCAGAAACTGATGTCGCTCGGCGCCAAAGTGGTTTCGATGAGCGACAGCGACGGCTCGATCGTGGTGCCTGACGGACTCACCGAGGAGCAGTTTGACTACATCTTCTCGCTGAAAAACGATTACCGCGGCCGCATACGCGAGTTTATCGACGAATATCCCGGTGTAGCCACCTACTACCAGCGCGAGCGTCCGTGGAAGCACGTCAAGTGCGATATCGCCATGCCTTCGGCCACGCAGAACGAGCTCGACGGCGACGATGCACGCGCTCTTCTCGCACAGGGTTGCATCGCAGTGAGCGAGGGTGCCAACATGCCTTCGACTCCCGAGGCTGTCAAGGAGTTTATCAACGCCAAGATTCTCTATGCTCCCGGCAAGGCTGCCAATGCCGGCGGCGTGAGCGTGAGCGGTCTCGAGATGGCTCAGAACGCCCAGATGTTGAGCTGGACTGCCGAGGAGGTCGACACCAAGCTGCGTCAGATCATGGCCGATATTCATGAGCAGTGCGTGAAGTTCGGTAAAGAGCCGAGCGGCTACGTCAACTATGTGAAGGGAGCCAACATCTCAGGCTTCATGAAAGTTGCCCGCGCAATGATGGCACAGGGTATCCTCTGATCATCTGCACGCGATATAAGCTCTCACCCCCGCTGACCGCAATGGTGTCGGCGGGGGTGAGTCTTTTTCCGGAGAAGCGTGAGCCCTCTGCGATCAGTCAAATCAATCTCTAAGCGAAAGTGATGGTGAAGCGCGTGAGGCTGTCGGCTGCAGAGGTAGCGAGAGAATAAGTGTAGCCGTGATTGTCGAGGATCTCCCCCACCATCATCAGCCCGATTCCCTGACCGTAAGGCTTAGTTGTGAAGAAGGGAGTGAAAAGCTGATCGGCTACCTCGGGAGTGATGGGACGCCCGTCGTCGCACACCGTCAGGCACTTCGCATCTAAATCCACGTCGATCATCACGCGCCCCTGCTCGCTGATGCTTTCGGCTGCATTTTTCATGACATTCATGAGCACCTGCTGTATCTGGGCGATATCCGCGTCAATCACAAGCTTTTCACCCGGAGCAAAATTGCGGATTTCAAACGCCACCCCCTTCTCTTTCCACATCTCGTGCATGTGGGCGGTCATGTCGGTGAGCACCGGCAGGAGATCAAACTCCTTGCGTTCAGGCTCAGGGATGCGGGCGGTGTCGGCAAGCGAGGAGATGAATTTCACCACGGCGTGGTTGCGGCGGAGCAACGAGGCGATCGACTGCTGCATGTCGCTGTCGAGCGTATCGGCGAGATCCTGCTCCAGTATCTCGAGAGTGGCGTTGAGTCCGGCCATCGTGTTGTTGACCTCATGCGATATCACGCGGAGCACTTTGCGGTACGACCGGCGTTGCACCTCCATGACATCGCGCGTCATCTCCTCGATGATATAGAATTTATGAGGCACGCCCATATTGAAAAAACGGTAAGAGAAGCAGCGGTAGATCTGCGTGCCGTTGATGCGCGCCACAGTCACCACTCCCTCTTTAATGTCCTTCATCACCTCGGCGAGACGGTGATTTATCTCCCAGAGGTTATGTCCTTTGTAGTCACGCGGATTCTCGATCTCGATAAAGCGCGCCGCGCTTGGGTTTATATGGATAATGCGGCCGTTTGACTCGGTGATTATCACTCCCGTGGGCATAACCGAAATCATGATATCGAGCATCTCGTTGATCTCGCGCACGCGCAGCCGCTGTTCGCTCAGGTGCATGAGCATCGAGTTGAACACACCTATCACCTCGTCCATATCGGGCTGACCTGTCGTGCGCACGCGACTTGAAAAATCCATCCCGCTCATCAGCCCGGCCGCACGCCTGAGTATGGATGCCGGCTTGACAACATTGCGGTAGAACATCCATAGAAACAGGATGATTACCACCAGACATCCTTCACAAAAAAGCAGCGACGAAAGACTCCCCGTCCCCTCGCGCCATAGTATCACCCCAACGAGGCCGAGCAGCAGAAAGCTTGTCCAGAGGAAGATATATTTAAGTCTCATCGATCGATATGATACTTATCCATGCGCCGGTAGAGCGTCTGCCGCGTTATGCCGAGCGAGGCTGCCACGCGCGACAGGTTGCCTCCGTGAATCTGTATTGCCGATTTGATTGCGGCGCACTCCATGTTGTCAAGCGTACCGGCATCAGGCACAAAAGCTGCCTCCTGCGCAGCCGCCTCCAGTCCGGCGGGAGGGATATGCGGAAGGAGGTCATCGACTGAAATCGTCTCCTTGCCGACGAGAAGCACACACTTGCGCACGAGATTTTTCAGCTCACGTATATTACCCGGATAAGGGAGCTTCTGGAGCAAATCCATAGCCTCGTCGTCAAATTGCACCACCTTGCCGCCATTTGCATCAGCATTCTGCCGGGCGAAATATCTCACAAGCTCGGGTATATCTTCGCGGCGTTCGCGCAGAGGGGGCAATTCGATGGTAATGAGATTTATGCGATAGAAAAGGTCTTCGCGGAAGGTGCGGTCGGCAACCATCGACGGCAGATCGGCATTGGTAGCGCACACCACACGCACATCCACGTGACGCGGGCGGTCGTCGCCCAGTCGCTCATAGGTGTGTTCCTGAAGCACGCGCAGCATCTTCACCTGCGACGCCATGTCCAGATCACCTATCTCATCAAGAAAAATCGTGCCTGTATCGGCAGCCGCGAAACGCCCCGGCCTGTCGGACACCGCGCCGGTGAAAGCCCCCCTCTTGTGCCCGAACATCTCGCTCTCAAATAGCGTTGACGACATGCCGCCGAGATTCACCTTGACAAACGGCCGGTCGCGGCGCGGACTGTTGCGGTGTACCGCCTGTGCGATAAGCTCCTTACCCGTGCCGTTCTCCCCCATTATGAGCACCGAGGCATCGGTAGGGGCGACTTTTTTGAGCGTAGCGATTATCTCGAGCATCCGGGGTGACTCCCCTATTATGCCGCTTCGGTCAAAACCGTTGTAACCGTCGGCATCGTGTCGGGTTCCGTAGACTTCAATCGCCGAGCGCAACTGTTGCAACAGGCCGCGGTTGTCCCACGGCTTGCTCACAAAATCCACCGCTCCCGCCTGCACCCCTCTCACGGCAAGGGCGATTGTGGCCCATGCGGTCATGAGTATCACAGGCAGATCAGGGCGGAATATCTTGATCTGACGCAGGAGCACAAGACCCTCCTCGCCGCTTGTGGCGCGCGTGAAATTCATGTCGATGAGAGCCAGATCGAGAGGCGTCTCGCTTCTCACCACATCCATCGCGCCCGCAGCGTCGGGCACCATGATCGTTTCATAGCCCGCACGGTGCAGAAGGAGGCGGAGCGAACTTCTCACCCCCTCGTCGTCATCGGCAATCAGTATGCGCAGTTTTTCCATCACCCTAAAGATAATAAAAACAACCGGACGCGCAATGCCGTCCGGCGTGATGTGAATATATTTATCAGCCTTTCACAATTTTGTCGAAATCGGCGTCAATCGATGTCCCCTTGATGAAATCCCACAGCGTGAGCGACCGCAGCTGGTAGTAGTAATACCAGAAATTAAACAGCTCGTTTATCACCTTCAGGCGCGCCTGATCCTTGGCCGTGTTGGAGTCGTTGAGGTCGAGAGTCGATATCTTACCGATCATAAATGTCTCGTAGTTGGTGTGATAACGCTTGTTGGCGATAGTGTCGGCTTTCTCGGCTATCGTCACCTGCTGCCGCTGGTTGTTGAAGCGCTCCACCAGCACAAAAAGATCCTGATTGAAGGTGAGAGCCTCTTGGCGCAACCGCGCTTTCGTGAGTTCGCGGTTGCTCTCAGCCACCTTCACCTGTCCGCGGCGTTTTCCCCAGTCGAGAATTGGTATCTTCACCCCTATCTCCACCACTTGATTGTCCTTCAGGCGCTCATAGGCCGACCGGAAAGTATTGTCGGTACCGGTGAAACCCACCTGCGCGTAGAGCGTCACCTGTCGCAGATTTCCCTTGGCTGTTGCCACAGCATAGTCAGCCTCGAGCTGACGGCGGCGCAGGTTTTTGCTCAGCGAGTTGTTTTCGAGAGCGCGCGCAAGCACACTGCTGTAGTCCAGCACCAGTTCAGGAGCATGCATAGGCATGTCGGGGATCAGCTCGGTGTCCTCCGGAAGATCGAGAAACGCCACGAGCCTGAACATATTGCTCTGACGGTTGCTGAGCGCATCAGTGAGATTTGCCTCAGCCTGAATCTTGTTCAGCTCGAGCTGCAACAGATCATTCTCGCTTATCTGCCCCATCTTGCGTTTGGCCTGCGCCACCTCATAGAGCTTGGTCGCGTTCTCCACATTCTGCTTCTCGATCTCCACGTTCTCGGTCGAATAAAGCAGATTGAAATAGTAGTTTATCGCCGTCATGGCCACCTTTTCGGTCGCCTCCATGAAATCAGCTTTCGCCTCCTCATATCTCACCGGTTCGATCTTGCGTTTCCACTTCACGTTGTTCACAGCAAAAATCGGCTGCGAGAGTTTCAGTGCAACCGGTATCGACATATAGCGGTTGGTAGCCGGAGAGTCGAGCGTGCGCATGAAATCGAGCGACGTGTTGAGCGACAGCGTGCCCCCTGTGAGCCATATCGACTGGTCGACCGACAGCTGCCCTATCATATTGAGGTAATTGTTACGCACAAAAGTGTATGAACCGTTTTCGAGCTGATAGGCCGAGTAGCTTTTGGCGTAGGAGGGCACCGTGGCGTTGAAATTCACCTCTGGCAACAGCTCCGCGCGATATGACCGGTAGGTCCAGTAAGAGCTCCTGAAAGCGTTGACCGCCACCTGAGCATCCACGCTTCGGCTGCGAGCCATCAGGATGGTCTCGTCGAGCGAGATCGAACGCTTTTCCGATAATGCCGGCACCACAGCCAGCATTACCGAAAGCATCAATGTATAAAATCTATTCATCTTTTATGCGTTGTTTATTTATTATCCTTCTTTTCAGTATC
>CAYSKE010000149.1:0-5068 GCA_964431465.1 uncultured Muribaculaceae bacterium
TAACCAATGCCGCTGCCACATGCCGTTTATTTATTGATTCACTCACCCACCTCCTTAAGCAACACATCCCGTGTCTCGCGCATTTGGTTTGCAAGACTGTCCCGCTGTGATATGTCAGTCGTTTTCAGCCATTCCTCAGTCAGTGACTTTATATCCTGCCGATAACGTCCTACTCTATTATATAGTCGCATATCCATTGAGTCGCGCAGTTCCTCATAGCGATCATGATATTGTTCGGGATCTTGTTTGCGCAGTTCGGTAAGCTCCTTCTGCAATTCTTTGATCCGATCATATTGCGACATTATATCTTTCAGCGCATCCGAGGCTGCCAACTTTTTATCAAGGCTCTCTTTCGCGATCTTCAGTGCTTTCTTCCGATAAGTCGTCATCACCGAATCTTTCTGCTCCGGAGAGTATAGACCGGATGTTAAGGGAGCATTCCTGAGCGTCTTGTATTCTGCGTAACGCTCGGCGATTTCCGCTGGTGTCATCTTGCTTGCCTCTATACCATCCACGCCAAGCTCGTCGAAATAAATCTTGTCAAGCTGGCTCGGTGGGCAGTTCAGTATGCGGCATATAAGCAGCGCGCATTCTCTTGATGTGTCGGCATTGTCCCCGCAATAATCCATGACAGCCACCACTGCATCAGTCAGTGATTGCGGGTTAACACCGATAGCTGTCTGCGCAAGTAGATTGATGACATCATTCATCGCCGACACCTCATCTTTTGACCACTTTTTGAAGATCGAAGTGAGATCGCTGGCTATAGGCATATCCTTGACAAGATATGACATATTGCCTTCGCCGTTCAGCCACATCTGACCGGCAGAACTCATTACGTCACCTCCAGTCAGCCCCTCTATGCTGCCAAACATGGTGTGATTTATCACGTCATCCATAATAGCGTCTTTTCCCTCCTCATCATCACCGAGCAGGAGATAAGGTAGGTACGCCCCAAGATTCCATGCAAACTGTAGCGCGAAGCCAAAGACACCCACTCGGGCCACATCTCTAAGAATGGACTGCCTGTATTCACGTCTTGCGTTCCTGTCGGCTTTTTCCGGATCAATACCATCCCGCATCATCTGCTTTGCCATGAACTCCTCGGTCAGTGATTTATAACCCGGAGATCCTTTTCGTTTCAGATTTCGCAGCGCATCATAGAGTTGGCGGGTATATGACATCGAGGAGTTGCGGAACACCGTAAACAGCACACTCAGCCAGCTCCGATCAACCTGCATTGTCGACAGGAATGCGCTTTCACTTGATTGCTGGGTCTGATTAAATAGAATTGTAGCGTCCTGTTTTGCACGCTTCTCTGCAACCGGCTTTGAATAGCCTTGTCGCAAATACTTGTCTCTCTTTGTCTGATACATCGAGTGTGCGCCTATCGAGACAGTCAAAGCATCTACAAAGGCATTAGGTGACATGCCTATGCGTGATGCTATCTCTACGGCTCGGCTACGCCACATCTTCCAGTCCATCTCCGACTTCATCAGGCGTGGATCGCCGCTCATACGGCTCTGCCATCGTTTCTCAAACAGCGGCAGCTCTTTCATTGCCCATCTCCATGCGCCTATGGGATTGGCGATATTGGCGGCAAGATATGCCGGGTTTGAGTCTGATAGGTAAGCCGGCATCGAAAGGAACTGCTTAAGTGCAGTGAACATCCTGAAGCTGACCTTGGCCGCAGTGACACCTTTCGCTATATTCACAGCCGACTTATCCAGAGCTGCAATCGGTGGACGATAAGCACCGGCGGCCATGCTGCACACATTCCTAAAGTTGTTCCATAATGTTTTGCCTCCGCCATAGACACTGCTCATATTCATTACCTGATTTCTGAAGTGCTTATACGATAGCAATGTGTTCAGATCACGGTTGAACTCAGCAAACGCAGCCCATCTCTCCATCTCCTGCACATGATCCAGTATAACCGAGAAAGCATCCGCTCCTGTTATGTCAAGGGCAAGATTGTTTCGGGTACGCTTGATTATGCTGCCGGTTGCAGTAGCGGGGAGAGCTGTGTCGGTTGTGTCATCTGCCACATCTACTTTCTCAAGCCGGGCATTTGCAAGTATCTTCAGAGGGAAATAGTTTTCGATAGCCGACATTGAGGTACCAAACATCCGCTTATGCACCTCGTTGTATTTGTTGCGTTTCGACACAAGGTATTCCTCCTGCATCCAATCTGCAAGCTCGATAAAACGCGGGTCGAGCATTTTCATGATCTCGTTTATATCCTCCTGCTCGATACCCATACGGCGCAGTTTCATGCGTCCGTCATTCATTTTATCGACCATATAGATGTAAAGAAGATTGCCTTGTGTGAGCTGATGCTCCTTTACCTCGCCGCCATCCATGAAGGACACGGTTGCCTTTCTCATGCCACGCTCCATCGAAATTAGATCACCCCATTTCATCTTGCGCCCGAACACCTCACTTACTTTTGCGTCCAACTCTTTCAGGCAGTCACGATAGCCGGTGTATTCCTTTTCGGTTGCTTCCGTCCAGCCACGCATGTAGCGGTTCCAAAGATATCCCTCACCGTTGACACTCTTATTGCCGAACATTCGCAGCATTTGGTCAAATGTTCCGAGAGGCGCAAGGACAAACCGTGCGATATTGTTGTTGACAATCTTTTGGATGCGGTCAGCTTTATGGTGCTCATCCGTCGGGCGTCCCTCCATGTCGCTGTTGGCGTTATGGTGAATATCGGCTATACGATATTTCTCACCATCCCGCCATGCTTTAGCTCGTCCGGCACTCTCCGAAATGACACCACCTATTTGTTCGATAAGCTCATTATAAGCCTGCGCACGCTCGATCTTATTCTGTCTTATGGCATCCTCAGTCGCGTCCACAAACTCACGGTAAGCCGTGTCAGTCATCACACCGGCATCCTTGTCCTCCTTTGCAAGCCTTATGCTGTCACGCAACGACTTTTCATCAGCCTTGCTGTCGGCTATGTTCTCAGCATACTGTCGGGCGATAAACAGACCCGAATACTCAAGCACAGCGTTATCGGCTATCGCGGTGTCGGCACTGCTCATTCTATCTGCGGCTTCATCTATTCGAGCGTCAATATCATCCTTGGTGAGCGACATTGTCTTTTTCACAACCTGAACAATACGCTGTCCGTCCGGGTCAAGACTTCCAGCGACCTCAATGCCTCGCTCGTTCACTCGACTGCGACTCTTACTCAACAGTCGGCCAAAATCATTCGCGCCTATGCGCAACTGATTATCGACCATTATATCCAACACTTTCTGAACTTCGGGGCTTACATCTTTCTTACCCACGACATTGTTGATCGCTCCTAATATGCGCTTGGTCTCATAACGACTCAGATCATCAAGCACCCCGGCATCCATAAGCACACGTGCAAGATCGCTGACGCTTTTGACGGTCGTAATGTCATACTCACGCTGACGAGCCATTGCTTGGCGCAGATGATTGAGGTTACCTCCAATCGCACGCATTGCATCCTTCTTCGCCTGCAAATTGCCTGCATTAGCCTGCATTGCCTCGGTTTTCATTTTGGTGATGGCTTCTTCCAGTCCCATATCAGGATCACGAAAACGGGTAACTGCATCTGCATCGTAGCCTGACTGTCTGCGTCTCACTGCATCCTCAGCCTCCGCAAAGACACCTTTATTGCGTAAGTTCTTCCATGACTTATATAGGATATATGAGAGGTCTTTATCGCTCAAGCGTATGCTTTGGGGGATTTTTAAACCTTGCAGGAATTTGTCAAAGAATTGCTGAACCTTTGCCTTGATTTTGCCCCAAAGCGTAAGTTCATCTCGACTCATCTGAGCGAAACCCTCGCTGCCGATGCGGCCACCGAGATCCGACATATATTCCTCCGTGGCTTCTTTACGGAATTGCTCACGCTTTTGCTCTGCTTCAACGCGAGCTTCTGCCATGTCGGTAAAGTAATGTGAGTTCTCATTTTCTCTGGCACGCTCATGTGCAATGCCCTTGCGCACGCGCAAGTGTTCAGCTTCAGCAGCTACCATGTCATCAGTCGTTTTGTCAATGACATTGCGGATAGGGTCAGAGGCATGTTCATAGATTTCTCCAAGGAACTCACCAAACCGCTTCTCACCCACAAGCGCACGCAGCCCCTTATGTCCCACAACCTCATGCACCACCGTGTTATCCACATCGGCTACATCGACATTATTGGGCAGAACTACAACCACGCCGTTATCTTCCGCGCTCCACCAGCCTTTAGCACGTCTCTCACTGTGGTTATATCGAGGTTTCCCATTCTCCGAAAGCTCTGATAACTCCGAGTCCTCAGATATTATCCTTATCGGGGTATTAAGCTTGTCAGCCAACTCCTCAACGTGCTCTCGCATATCAAGCTTATTCGCTTCAGCACTTGCTTTTTCAAAAAAATGTTGTAGTTTTGCATCAATAATCCCGTCATCAGTCACTCTCGCCCGTGGAGATCCCGGATACGACAAACTGATGGCGGGTTTTTCATACACCTCGACATTGGTAACAAATACCGAGTGCATGCCGGTTTGCCCTGGCTGAATCTGCACAGTAGTGCGTACATAGTATTCTTTATTACCGAGTAACACCTTTCCGACATAATTGTCGAATGAACCCACATTAGGATGCTCTTTATGCACTGTTCCGTCCGGTCTTACCATTCCACCGAGGTTATCTCCCTCTGAATACGCAAGTACCGACTGCTCCAGCACCTCATCAAGCACCGGCACAACCTGACCGAACAATCCACCATCTTTGTAGATCTTCTTAAACGCGGAGTGATAGAATTCAATATCATGTCCATTCTTCTCCACGGATGGCAGATTGTTGTAGATCTCCCGAAGTTCTGCTCGGCTCATATCGTTCCGCTCAACCTCAATAGGTTTAAGTGCACGTATTGCTCGCAGACGTTCGCCATCAGTCATTTCCTCTCCGTCGCGATACCGCTTGCTGTCTCCCTTGCTGTCATCATCTAACGAAATGTCGGAGCCTGACTCGCCGATCAGTCCGCTGTCGTATGCACTTGTGCTTAGACCATTATTGACACTGACAGCATCGATCA
>CAYSKE010000150.1:0-5009 GCA_964431465.1 uncultured Muribaculaceae bacterium
CGCAGCCTTTTTCGCATCTCTTTTAGCCAGAAGCTCGTTTTGAGATTGAGCTGTCCGACCAGTCTGACCCGTCAGACACGTCCGCGCCCTCCGCGTTCTCCGAGTTCTCTGAGTGCTCCAAAAAATTAAGAGGGTGCGTGTCATCGCGACGCGCACCCTCGTTTAGCCAGTATAAAGTCTTTAACTCAAATCATTACCAGCCTGTATTGGATTAATCCCATCCGGGATTCTGTGTCAGGTTGGGATTGTAGTCCCTCTCCACACGCGGGATAGGCCAGATCTCGTGACGAGCCTGATACTGGCGGTCATACATGAAGTCGCCAAGAATATCATAGGCGGGCTTTACGGTTGACTGCAGCATACCCCAACGACGGATGTCGAAGTAGCGGTGACCCTCGCCGGCGAGCTCCCATGCGCGCTCGTTGCGGATGCGCTGAGTCATCTCGTCTTTGGTGTTAACCTGCATCCAGCTGTCGCCGTTGTTGAGAAGAGCTATACCGGCACGGTTGCGGATCTTGTTAACCTCTGTGACAGCCTTATCTACCTGATTGTTTTCATTGTAAGCCTCGGCAAGCATCAGAATGACGTCGCCCAGACGGATAATAGGATAAGTGTAAGGCGTGCGATTATACTCGCCCCAGTAACCGTCGAGGTTGCCTGTGGGAATCCATTTACGCCAGTAGTATGACTCCCAGTTCTCCGAGTTACGCACAAATGCCTGTGCTTCCATGGGGTTACCGCCGCCATTGGCTGTGTTGCAGATAGCAAACACTTTGTCCTTTGGAGTCGAACCTGCGTCAGTACCGAGATAGTGAGTGTAAGGAGTCCATACGGTGATGTTGCATCGCGGGTCGCGGTCGCTATAGATCTTCAGGACTTGGTCAATATCGCAGTTGAGGTTGTCGATGATCTCATTTGAACCGAGGTCGATCTTGACACCCAACACATTCAGACGGAAGTCGTGGTCACCGGCATTGTAACCGGGATAGATCTCATCCCAATCAAACTTCTTACCGTTGATGTATTCGTATGAGTCAACGAAGTCCACCGAAGGAACGCAGCAGTTGGAGGCGATAAGACGCATTGTGGTCTTGTTGCCATAGCAACCGACAATGTTCATTGCGTAGCCTGCGACATTGCCATCGATATTCTCGATGAAGAGAATATTCTCGTTAGAGCGGGCACCTTTCATGAGGCGGAAAAGGCTCTCATAGTCAGGATGAAGCTCATAACCATAGTTGTTTGTCTTGTTGTAGACTACTTCCTCAAAGTCGTTGATAGCGTTCTGCCACTGCTTGTTGTAGAGGTAAACTTTGCCACGGAGAGCATAAGCGGCACCCTTTGTGATGCGGCCATAGTCGGCTGTATCCCAAGCTACCGGAAGAACTGCGATAGCCTCATTGAGGTCATCAATCACCTTGTTTCTGATGAAATCCTCGGTCTCACGGGCATTCTGGACGGTTGCAAACTCCTCACTTATATTACAGCTCTCATCGTAGTAGGGAACACCACCCCACAAAGTGAGCAGACGGAAGTAGGCCATTGCGCGCATGAACTTGGCTTCACCCACGATCTGATTAATCTTAGTCTGATCAATCTCCATCTGCTGAACGTTGCGGATGACGTTGTTTGAGCGATGGATAAGCTCGTAGAGATGCTGCCAGCGGCTGCTTACGCGTCCGTTGTCCGACTGGAAACTGGTGCCGCGTGAAATCGACGAATCGTAGGAAGTTCCGTCGGCAATGTCGGTGCACATCTCAAGTGCAAAGTCTCCGCCGAAACACATCTCGTTGCGCATTTGGTTGTAGAGACCTATTACGCCCTGTTTGGCCTGCGCCTCGGTCTTCCAGAATGTCTGGTCGCTGAGCTGATCGGCAGGAGCGAAGTCAAGGCTTTCGCAGCTGCTCAGCATGATGGCTGATGCGGCCAGGAGAGAAGAAAATATATTCTTTGTGTTCATTTGTTTTCTATGTTTTTATCCTGAGAGAACCCTGATTAGAAGGATAGGTTGAGACCAAATGAGTACTGCTTGATGGCAGGATAACCCACATTAGCTGCAACCTCGGGATCGATACCCTCGAAGCTGGTGATTGTGAACAGATTGTCCATCGAGCAATAAACCTTCAGGTTTTCAACAAAGAATTTCTGGGTGATATTCTTCGGAATTGTGTAACCGATCTGCAGGTTTTTGCAACGGAGGTAGGAAGCATCGAGACAGAATGCGGTGCTGGCAACCTGGTTCTTGCCCTGTGCGCTGTTGTAGAGTTTCGGGTACTTGGCATTGGGATTCTCAGGAGTCCATGAGTTATCGACGATGTCTTTGATAAGCGAGTTACCGTCGACAGTCACGAAGCGGAAAGCCTGGTTGTTGTAGTAGACCTTGTAGTCGCCTACGCCCTGCAGAAGCATGGAGAGGTCAAAGTTGTTCCACTGAAGCGCAAGATTGAAACCGTAGGAGATCGTCGGGAAATTACCATGTCCGACAGTGATGCGGTCGTCAGGATTAAGTTTGCCGTCGCCATTGCTGTCCTTGTAGAGGAAGTCTCCGAGACCCGGACGCTGGTAGTTGGCAAAGTAGTTGGGATCCTTGTCAACAAGACTCTGAACATAGTCAAGATCTTCCTGATTGCGCACGATACGGTCGATGTCCATTACGTAAAGTTGCCAGATGGGATTGCCCTCAAGAAGACGGGTAGCACCGCTGTAGCTGGGCTCATCACCTTTAAACTTGGTCATCTTGTTCTTGAACCAACCGATGTTGAATCCTGCGGTATAGGTCACTTTACCGATGTTGTCAGTCCATGCGATATCAAAGTCAACACCGTCGTTGGTAACTACGCCAGCATTCTGGGCGGCGATACCGGTGGTACCATGCTCAAGCGGAGCGGGGAGCGAGATGAGCACGCCGTCGGTGCGCTTGTGATAGTACTCGATGCTACCGTTGAGGCGGTTGTTGAGGAAGCCGTAGTCAAAGCCGACATTGGTCATGTAGGTCGACTCCCATGTCACGGCGCGGTTGGCAAGAGTGAGCTGTGCAAGACCGGCTGCAATGTTGCCACCGAGAAGAGCGTTGGCGGCTGCGTAGGTTGTCTGCCAGTCGTAGTTGCCGATGGAGTTGTTACCGAGTGAGCCGTAAGATGCGCGGAACTTAAGGTTGGAGAGCCATTCACGCTGATCGGTCAGGAATGCCTCCTCCGAGATACGCCAGCCTGCCGAAATCGAGGGGAACCAGCCCCAGCGTCTTTCGGGCGAGAAGCGCGATGAACCGTCGCGACGGATGTTGGCTTCAAGGAGATACTTGTTGTCCCAAACGAGGTTCAAGCGGCCGAAGTAAGAGCGCATTGCCCATTCATTGTAATTACCGTTGATACGACCGTTGGTAGCAAAAGCGTTGAGTGAGGTCAGCTGATCGTCGATCACGTCATATTTGAGGAAACCTTCAGTCTCATAGCGGTTGTACTCCTGTGAAGTACCAACCATGATCTGAGCGTCGAGTTTGTCGTTGAATGCCTTGAACTCGTAGCGGGCGGTGAGGTCTGATGTACGGTAAAGATTGCGGTAGTTGTAGCGGTTGTTGTAGGTACGCACGACGCCTTCACGGGTAAGGATCGGGGTAACTACGCCGTCCTGCATGACATAGCGGAAAAGGTCGCGGTCGCAGAGGTGGTATTCCTCATTGCGTGACCACCAGTTATAGGTGTAGCTGGCGTCGATCGACAGTCCCTTGACAGGCTTGATTCTTACAAAGAATTTCGGCACTATACGACGTGTGCGCACAGGGAATTCTGTCTTATAGAACCACATACGGCGGTAGGGGTTGGCGTTCTGGTTGTTTACGTCCTCAGGGTTCTGCATACCACCGTAGGTGTTGGTCTCCTTATCATAAAGGTTCATACCCGGAGTAGTGGAGAACGCACCGAAGCCCCAGATTACGTCACCGCCAGCCGATGCTGTTTCACCCGAAGGGTTGTTCTTGTCGACATAGCCAAACACATTCATGCCGGCTGTGATCCAAGGCTTGATGTCGGCCTCGATGTTTGAACGCATCTGGTAACGCTCATAGTTGGAGTGATACACGATACCGGGGTTGTTGATGTAGCCGAGCGACATATTGTAGCGCACGGTTTTTGTTCCGCCGGTTACCGCGATGTTGTGGTTCTGCACAACGCTGGGGTTACGGTAGATGTGATCCTGCCAGTCGGTGTTCGGATAGATACGGGGATTCCTGCCGGCATCGTTACGCCACTCGTCGATTTTCGCCTGAGAGAAACGGGGAGCCATGCCAGCGTTCTCACGACCGTAGTTGATTATTTCCATGTAGTCTGCGTAGTCTGTAACCAGATTCAAACGCTTTGCCACGGTTTCAAGCGATACGTTGCCGGTGTAAGTAATACGGGCTGTGCCCTCGGCGCCTTTCTTGGTGGTGATGAGGATGACACCGTTGGCGGCACGTGAACCGTAGATGGCCGACGAAGCTGCGTCCTTAAGTACCGAGATCGACTCGATATCCTGAGGGTTGACATCGCTGAGCGATGCGTTGGGCATACCGTCGATTACCACGAGAGGAGAGGCATTGTTGGTTGTGCCGATACCACGGATACGGATAGTCTGCGACTCATAACCGGGAGTGTTACCACCTGAGTTAGTCACAGAAAGGCCGGCAGCGAGACCTGCGAGAGCGTTGGTGACGTTGGTCACCGGACGATCCTCAAGAGAGCCCATTTTAACCGATGACACGGCGCCGGTCATGTTCACCTTCTTCTGTGTGCCGTAACCTACGGCAACAACCTCGTCGAGAACGGTCGAATTCTCTTCAAGAACAATAGTAATGTTTGTCTGGCCATTGATTTTAACCTCTTTGGTTGTGTAGCCCACATAGCTTACAACGAGAGTGCCGTTCGACGGAGCGTTGAGTGTGAACTTGCCGTCGAAATCGGTCGAGGCACCATCCTGAGTGCCCTTGACCATGACTGTTGCTCCGGTGAGCGGTTCATCGGAACTGTCAACGA
>CAYSKE010000151.1:0-4916 GCA_964431465.1 uncultured Muribaculaceae bacterium
TACAATATCTATGAAAACACGCTCGACCTCTTTACGCCCGACAAGCAGAAGGTGAGCGAGCGCGTGGAGATCGATGATGTCAACGATCCGCGAGTCGACGAGGCTGTCGGCGAGGTTGACGCAGCCAAGTTGCGCGAGGATCTGGAACTTATCGAGGGCGTTTATCCGCCTTTTGACGAAGAAGAATATCTTCAGGGCAAGACGGCTCCGGTATTCTTCGGGTCGGCACTCAACACATTCGGCGTCAAGGAGTTGCTTGACTGCTTTGTGAAGATAGCTCCCCATCCGCGTCCTGTTGAGGCTGTCGAGCGCGTCATTGAGCCTTCCGAGGAAGCTTTTTCGGGATTTGTGTTCAAGATTCATGCCAACATGGACCCTAACCACCGCTCGTGTATCGCCTTTGTCAAGATCTGTTCCGGAAAATTTGAGCGTAACGCCTCCTACAAGCATGTGCGCTCGGGTAAGCTGATGAAGTTTTCGGCTCCGACAGCGTTCATGGCCCAGAAAAAGAGCATCGTCGACGAGGCATGGCCGGGGGATATCGTCGGTATTCCCGACACGGGCAACTTCAAGATCGGCGATACGCTGACATCGGGTGAAGATATTCATTTCAAGGGACTTCCGAGCTTCTCGCCCGAGATGTTCAAATACATCGAGAATACCGATCCCATGAAGTCCAAGCAGCTTGAAAAAGGTATTCAGCAATTGATGGATGAGGGCGTTGCGCAGCTGTTTGTCAACCAGTTCAACGGTCGCAAGATCATCGGCACGGTAGGTCAGCTGCAGTTTGAGGTGATTCAATATCGCCTGCTCCACGAATACGGCGCCCAGTGCCGCTGGGAGCCGCTGTCGCTCTACAAGGCGTGCTGGATCGAAAGTGACAACGAAGCTGCCATGGAAAACTTCAAGCGTCGCAAGCACCAGTTCATGGCTGTAGACCGTCAAGGGCGCGACGTGTTCCTGGCTGACAGCAATTATGTGCTGCAGATGGCACGCACTGACTTTCCCGACATCCGTTTCCATTTTACGAGCGAATTTTAAACCGGGACGTATGTCCCTGCCGCAACCGCCCTATGACAGTTGACGATTTCAGCCCCACTTTCCGGTTCAAGCAATTTGCCTTGACCGACAAGCACTGCGGGATGAAAATCGGCACAGACGGGGTGCTTGCCGGAGCGTGGGCCATGCCTTCCGAGGGACCGCGTGTCATAGTCGATGCCGGTGCCGGCTGCGGGTTGATAGGGCTTATGCTGGCACAACGCTTTCCCGGAGCTGAGGTACATTTTTCCGAGAACGAGCCCGGCGCGCTACGCGATCTTGAATATAATATCGGGTGTTCGCCATTTGCTGATCGTTGCATGATCGACGCGGGAGATTTCACCTCGTGCCGCCCGGGTAATGTAGATCTGATAGTGAGCAATCCTCCTTTTTTCACTACAGGAGAAAAGGCGCCTGCAGGCGCGAGGGCCGCTGCAAGGCACGTCGGCGACCTGTCTCCGACGAGTCTTATTGACTATGCGGCGGACGTTCTGTCGCCAACGGGTGTCGTGGCCCTTATCGTTCCTGTGGAATTGCTTGACGCAGTCGAGGAGCGTGCCGCGTTCCGTCGTCTCAATCCCGGACGGGTGTGCAGCGTGTCAACTGTCGAGAATTATCCTGCTTCAAGGGTGCTTGTCGAGTTTACGCCGGCGCGGTCGCGGATGCGTTCATCCCGGCTTGTGATAAGGCAGGCAGGTGGCGCCTTTACTGAAGATTTCATCTCCCTTACCCGTGATTTCTATCTAAAACTGTAATACCGGTTATGAATCCCATACGTTTCAATATTCCTCCCGCCCAGCGTCTGATCCTGCTGGTGTTGACGTTCCTGCTCGGCCTGATAGTGACGGCTTTCCTGTCGACCATTTTAATGAAAGCCGGGGGCGAAAGCAAGTATCTCGCCATGCTGCGGATCGGCACCGTGGCGCAGGATCTTTTCATGCTGATTTTACCCGCGGTCGTGACGGCGATGGTTATAACCCGGCAACCCGCCCGGTTGCTGTGCCTTGACACGAAGCCATCGATGAAAATGCTGTTTACGGCTCTTGTGCTGATGATTGTTTCGTCGCCGATGATGACCTGGATCATAAAGCTTAATGCGGCCGTGACATTCCCACCGGCGCTTGCCGAACTTGAGCAATGGCTGCGCTCGACCGAGGAAACGGCTGCCGGCACGGTAAATCTCATGCTCGGGGCGCACAATCCTGTCAATCTTATAATCAATCTGCTAATAATCGGTGTCATGGCCGGCCTGGCAGAAGAATTGTTCTTCCGCGGCGCCTTGCAGAGGGTCTTGCAGTCGTGCCGGATGCCGGCCGTTGCGGCCGTGTGGATCACGGCCGTGATATTCAGCGCGGTGCACATGCAATTTTTTGGTTTTGTGCCACGCCTGCTCCTTGGCGCTTTCTTCGGCTATCTGCTGTTGTGGAGCGGGTCGGTGTGGTTGCCCGTGGCGGCACACGTCTTTAACAACTGCATGTTTGTGCTGCTTAACTACTTCACGGGCAACGGAGATCCCGAGATAGGCGGTGGGGGAACATCATCGTGGCTTCTTCCTCTCGTCAGCTGTATTCTGACAGTCATAGGGCTGTGGTTCATGTACCGCGAGCGCAGAAAGACCTCCGTAGCCGGGACAAAATAAATTTGCAGTGTCCTTGCTTTTTCGTAACTTTGCACCTACTACAACCTTAAAACAATTCACAACTATTCTATGTCAACAACAGCCAAACCGCGACTGCGATACTTTGACATGCTCAAGGGCGTGGCAATCTTTCTCGTAGTCATGGGCCATGTCATCACAATGTGTGTCCGCGAGGTGGACCGCACTGCTCTCTTCAAATTTATCGAACATATCCACATGCCGCTTTTCTTCTTTATCAGCGGCTGGTTCACTTATAAAATCGCGTCTGACGGCCGCGTGGCAGTTCCTGCACTCGGACAGCGTGCAATTCGATTGCTGTTGCCGATGGTGGCCGTGAGCTCGCTGTGGATAATTTATTTCCCTCACTCCGGCCTCGAATCGCCGCTTAATTCTACGTTTGAGGGCCTGTGGTCGGGAACTTGGAAGAACGGATACTGGTTTACTCTGGTACTGTTTGAGATAATCGTGATATATGCGGCTACTGCGCGCCTGCTGGGTGCGTGCAAGAGTGTCTACGCTTCCTGCGGGGTTGCACTCGCCGTGTGGGCGATTCTGCTTGTCCTCTACCTCTATATCGTGCCTGCTAATGTTTCGGGTTATATCAGCCTGGAGCTCACGGCCTCGTTCTATCCGGCATTTATGTTTGGCGTTCTCGCCCGCAAGTATCGCGAAGGTTTTCTCAACGCGATGCATAACTCGACTTGCCAGACAGTCGCCATGCTGGTGTTTGCGTTCTGTCTCTACCTTTGCAGCTGGCCCTGGGAATTCGGTCTCGAAGGCCTGTCTCTCATATCGATCAACGCGCTGCTGCACATTACTCTTTCAATAATCGCTTTTGCTGTTTTCGAAGCGTGGGGAACGAGAGCGTTCAGTGATGAGGCACGTCCCGTCACGCGCACGATTGCTTCCGTGTGGGAATACATCGGGACTCAGAGCCTGGGTATTTATATGCTCCACTACTTTTTCCTTTTCCCGATGGGCAAGGTGTTCCGCGAGACATTGCTCGGATTCAACCTTTCATTTGTCCCCATGGTTGTCTTTTCAGCCTTCTGGGCAGCCTGCATCGTGGCAGTCGTTCTCGGCATCATTAAGTTGCTGCAGCCGTCGCGTTTCCTGAGCCTGGTGCTCACGGGCAATAAATAATGCATATGATGGACTGGCGCGGCGACATAGCACTGGCTTTTGATCTGGACGACACGCTCTATGATGAGCGTGACTATGCCCGTGCATGCCTTCAATGTGTAGCCCGCGAACTGTCCCCTATGCTTGAAATACCCGCGGAGCAGCTTGAACGGGATATGACAGAGGCCGGGAATCCCTACGAGGGCCTTTGTGCCGGAGCAGCGGAGTCACGGGTGACTCTCTCGGCGTTCAAGAGCCTTTATCGCTCGGCAAGTCCTGAAAAACTTCCCCTGAGACCTGATGCACGGCAATTTCTCGAGGCTTTGAAGCAGTATCGCCGCGATGTGCCGCTTTATCTTATAACGGACGGCCGCCTTCACGGGCAGAGTGCAAAAATAAAGGCTCTCGGACTTGAGCGTTTCTTCGCGCCCGACCACATCATAATCAGTGCCGCTATCGGTCACGACAAGAATACACCGATGCCCTTTGTTACGGCCATGATGCGCGAGGACAGATATAAAGGATGGGTCTACTTCGGAGACAACGTTGCAAAAGATTTTCACTGGCCGCGCAGGATGGGGTGGTACACCGTTATGATAACCGACCATGGCCGCAATGTTCATGCCCAGCCCCCGCTCGGAGAAATTGATCCCGACTTTGCTCCGGATACTGTAATTGACTCTTTCGACAACATTATAAATTCAATATGCCCACAGCTCTCATAACCGGAATCACGGGCCAGGACGGCTCGTTCCTCGCCGAATTCCTTCTCGAAAAAGGATATCAGGTACATGGTATCATACGCCGCAGCTCGTCGTTCAACACCGAGCGCATCGAGCACCTGTATCTCGACGAGTGGGTGCGCGACATGCACCGCAAGCGCCTTGTCACGCTCCACTACGGTGATATGACAGATTCTTCATCGCTGATAAGAATAATCGGAGAGGTGAAGCCCGACGAGATTTATAATCTCGCGGCTCAGAGCCATGTGAAGGTTTCATTTGATGTGCCGGAATATACGGCCGACACGGATGCCATAGGCGTGTTGAGACTTTTAGAGGCAGAAGGCTGGATGGCAATGGTAGACGATATCTCTTACGATCCCGCAGTTGGCGAA
>CAYSKE010000152.1:0-4864 GCA_964431465.1 uncultured Muribaculaceae bacterium
TCCTCGACGACAACATACATCATCGCTCCGGCAGCAAATGCAAGGAGATAGGGGAGGGTGGGGAGGATGTAGGAGGCGAGGAAGATGGTGAGGATTGCCGCGAGGGGCTCCACAAGGCCGGTGAACGCTCCGATTACAAAGGCTTTGCGGCGGCTGTTGCCGGCTGCACGCAATGGCATGGAGACAATCGCGCCTTCGGGGAAGTTTTGTATTGCCATGCCTATCGAGAGGGCGAGGGCGGCTGCCATGGAGAGGTAGGCGTTCTGCTCAAGGGCTGCTGCAAGCGCGACTCCGACGGCCATGCCCTCGGGCACGTTGTGGATTGTGACCGCAAGCACGAGTTTGCCAGTCTTGGACATGGGGCTGCGCGGGCCTTCGCTTTCGCCTCCTTCAATGTGCTGGTGAGGCACAACCATGTCGAGCATGAGTAGGAATCCTATGCCAAGAATGAACCCGACAATGTCGGGGAGCACTTTCATAATTCCCTCCTGTCCGGTCATTTCCATCGAGGGGATGAGTAGTGACCACACGGAGGCTGCCACCATCACTCCTGCTGCAAATCCCATAAGGGCTTTCTGCATCAGGATGGGGATGTGGTCGCGGATAAGGAACACGCACGCGGCTCCTGCGACAGTCCCGAAGAAGGGAATCAATAGTCCGATAGTAAATCCATCCATGTCAATGAAACAATAGGGGGTGGCATGAGGTTCGAGGGAGGGGTGAGCACTCTGAGGACTCGGAGAACTCGGAGAACTATGAGCACTCTGAGGGTGCGGAGCAATCGGAGTGTGGATATGTAGCTTTTATAGCTGAATTATGAGGGGGCGGGTCATTTTCGCAATTTTTAATGGAATATATTTGTATATTTGCTTTTCAGATACCATCATCTTATCACGACCTAAATCATGCGAAAACATCTTATCGCCGCTTCGTTGCTCCTGACTGCAATAGTTTCTGCTCCGGCAGCTGTGCCTGTGCTGAAGGGTTTTGACTATGGTAATGCCGATGCCCCGACGGGCAATGAATGGCAGTCGCCCGAACAATTAGCTTACAATAAACTGCAGCCGCGTGCCTATTTCTTTTCTTTCGGGAATGTGGAGAATGCACGCAAGGTGCTCCCTGAAAACAGTGCGTACTACAAGAGCCTGAACGGTGAGTGGAAATTTAACTGGGTGAACACTCCGGAGAAGCGTCCGGCGGATTTCTACCGGACGGACTATGATGTGTCGGGGTGGGACGATATCGCTGTGCCGGGTTGCTGGAACGTGCAGGGCATTCAGCCTGACGGCTCGCTGAAGTATGGTGTGCCTATCTATGTGAATCAGCCTGTAATCTTTCAGCACAAGGTGGCTGTGGATGACTGGCGCGGTGGTGTGATGCGCACCCCGCCTGAGAACTGGACGACCTACAAGGATCGCAATGAGGTGGGATCGTACCGCCGCACGTTCACGGTGCCTGCCGGATGGGACGGTCGCGAAATATATATCAATTTTGATGGCGTCGATTCGTTTTTCTATCTGTGGATCAACGGCAAGTATGTGGGATTCTCGAAAAATTCGCGCAACACGGCCACGTTTGACATAACGGACCTTGTGGTGAAAGGGGAGAACACGGTTGCGGTGGAGGTGTACCGCAGCAGCGACGGATCGTTTCTTGAAGCGCAGGATATGTTCCGTCTGCCGGGTATAATACGCGATACTTACCTCACTTCGACGCCTAAGGTGGCTATTGCCGACCTCGTGGTGCGCACGCTTTCGATCGACGCGAAAGGGGATGCGGAGGTGAGCGTGGATGTGACGGTCGACAACAAGTCGAAGAAGGATGCCAAGGGGTATTCGGTGAGCTATAGCTTCTATCCCTGTGAGCTTTACAGCGACGTGACCGCCGCGGTGCCGGCCATGACGCAGTCGCTCCCTGCCAAGTCGCTGGATATCACGAAGGGCGGATCGACAGAACGCAATATCACTTTCGGCTGGAGTGATGCGCGCAAGTGGAGCGCCGAGGAGCCGTGGCGCTATGTGATGGTGGCGGAGCTGAAGGATGCCAAAGGGAAAACGGTGGATATCGCATCGGTGTACATGGGAGTGCGCACGGTGGAGATACGCGACACTCCGGCATCGGAAGATGAGTTCGGGCTCGCCGGCCGCTATTTCTATGTCAACAACAAGCCTGTGAAGCTGAAGGGTGTGAACCGCCATGAGAATAACCCGCTGACGGGTCATGCAATCACCCGCGATCAGGTGGAGCGGGAAATAATGCTGATGAAGCGCGGCAACATCAATCATGTGCGCAACTCGCACTACAGCAATATGCCTTACTGGTATTATGCCTGCGATAAGTATGGTATATATCTTGAGGATGAGGCTAATGCGGAGAGCCATGAGTATTACTACGGGGCAGCTTCGCTCAGCCACCCCAAAGAGTGGGAGGCTGCGCACGTGGCACGCAACATGGAGCTTGTGCGCGCTCATGTGAACAGTCCGGCGATAGTGATATGGTCGCTTGGCAACGAGGGTGGCCCCGGCGACAACTATCTTGCGGCTTACAAGGCCATAAAGCAGTTTGACGGCTCGCGTCCCGTGCAGTATGAGCGCAACAACGATATAGTGGATATGGGTTCCAACCAGTATCCTTCGGTGGCATGGGTGAGGGAAACGGTGAAGGGTAACTCAGATGTGAAGTACCCTTACCACATCTCGGAGTACGCGCACTCGATGGGTAATGCGGTGGGTAACCTCGTGGACTACTGGGATGCCATCGAGTCGACCAACTTTTTCTGCGGCGGCGCGATATGGGACTGGGTGGATCAGGCTATACTCACGCACACGGCCGATGGTAAAACATTCATGGGGTATGGCGGTGATTTCGGCGACACGCCGAATGACGGTATGTTCTGCATGAACGGTATCATGCTTCCCGATCTTGCACCGAAGCCTCAGTATTTTGAGGTGCAGAAGGTGTATCAGAACGTGGGGGTGAAGGCGTCGGATCTCAGCCGCGGTGAGATTGAGGTATTCAATAAAAACTATTTCACTCCGCTCGACTATGATATGCGCTGGACGCTGCAGGCCGACGGAAAGAACGTAGTTTCAAGCAACTGCTTCAATGGCGGCTCACTCAGTGAGATAGCTCCGCGCAGTGCCGGGAAGTTTACAATACCATACGATTTCAACAGCCTTGACAGTGACAAAGAATATTTCCTTACAATAGAGTTTCTGCAGCCTGCCGATAAGCCGTGGGCTGAGAAAGGGTTTGTGCAGATGCGCGAGCAGCTGCCGGTGAGCTCGGCGGCTCCCTACGCCGCTATCTCAGCACAGGGAAAACCGGCTCCGGTGATCAATGAGACAACCGAGGAGGTGAGCGTCAGTGGCGATGGCTTCAAGGTGACGTTTGACGACGCTACGGGCACGATCGCATCGCTCACCTACGGCGGCACGGAATATATCACTCCGGGCAACGGGCCGCGTCTGGACGCCTACCGCGCGCCGGTGGACAATGACGTGTGGGTCTATGGGCAATGGTATGCCAACGGCGTGGACAGGCTCAAACATAAGGCTACCGACCGCAATGTCTATCGCCGCGATGACGGGACGGTGACGGTGGGCTACAAGGTGGTGTCGCGTGCCGATAATGCAACGGTGCTGGACGGCAAGTTCACCTCGGGGCGCGCAAAGACCACGGAGGGTGAGCCGCTCGATGATGATGCGCTGACTTTTGTCACCAACCAAGTGTGGACGATCTATCCCGACGGGTCGATAGAGCTTGAGGCCGCCGTGACCGACAACAAACCGGCGATGACGCTGCCGCGTCTGGGCTACGCGATGAAGCTACCGTCGGTGCTTGAAAACTACACATATTATGGCCGCGGGCCGATCAACAATTTCAATGACCGAAAGACGGGTCAGTTCGTTGGACTCTATGAGTCGAAGGTCGCAGATATGTTTGTGGACTTCCCGAAGCCGCAGAGCATGAGCGGTCGCGAGGAGGTGCGCTGGAGCGCGGTGCGTGACAACAGTGGCAACGGGTTGCAGTTTGTCGCTCTCGACACAATGAGCATGTCGGTGCTGCCGTGGAGCGAACAGCAGCTTGCCAATGCCCCCCATCCCTGCGATCTGCCGGCATCGGACGGTAACTGGCTTCACCTCGACACCAAAGTGACGGGTCTCGGCGGCAGCAGCTGCGGTCAAGGTGGCCCGCTCACCCACGACCGCGTGAAGGGTGGTGACCATCATTTCGGCTTCATCATCCGTCCGGTCACTCAGGCAACCGACCTGTCGGCCAACGCGCGCGTGGGTCGCGGGGGTGTGCTTCCGCTCTCGATCGTGCGCGACCGCAAGGGTATGGTGAGCATCTCTTCGGTAAATCCCGACAAGAATATCTACTATGTGCCCGGCACTATCCAGGAACACCTCAAGAGCAAGAAGAAAAAAGCGATCGCTTATACGGGCCCGTTTGATATGTCGCAGGGAGGTGTGGTGACGGCATGGGATGAAGCCTATCCGCTGTCGAAGGTGATGGTGAGCTTCGAGCCTCAGAACACGGTGGATATGGAGGTTGTGTACTGCTCGAGCGAGGAGCCGGGCGATGATGCCGCTTTCCTCACCGATGGGGATCCGTCGACGATCTGGCACACGACCTATGGGGTGACCGTGGGTAAATATCCGCACTGGATCGACTTCGACACCTACGACGTGAAGGGGATGAAGGGCTTTAGCATCCTGCCGCGTCAGGATGGTAGCACGACCGGAATGGTCAAGGACTACCGCATAGAGGTGAGTGATGATGGGCAGACATGGCGCAAGGTAACGGAGGGGGCGTTTGATGCGTCGGCCAAGGAGAAGAAGGTGATTTTCGACGCGCCTGT
>CAYSKE010000153.1:0-4822 GCA_964431465.1 uncultured Muribaculaceae bacterium
GGGGGAGAAAAAAAGTTGGGGGAGGGTGAGGTTTGTCGGGTTATTTTTTTAATTTTGTGGTTGAAAGGGATGGGTGAGACGAAATTCAAGTTTACATAACCAAATATCACATCGAGTAATAATGAAAAAAATCGGCACGGCCGCTCTTGTCATGCTTGCGCTCGGCGCTCATGATATGAGAGGTGATGATCCGACCGTCTATGCGGTCTCCAATGCTCATCTTGACACCCAATGGAACTGGGATGTCCAGACCACAATCCGTGACTATGTGAAGAAAACGCTGAATCAGAATCTGTTTCTGCTCAGCCAGTACCCTGACTATGTGTTTAACTTCGAGGGTGGAGTGAAGTATGCATGGATGAAAGAGTATTATACTGAACAGTATGAACTGGTGAAGGATTATGTGAAAAACGGCCGGTGGCATATCACGGGCGCAAGCTGGGATGCAAATGACGTGATCGTGCCGTCGGTTGAGTCGCAGATACGCAACATAATGCTCGGTCAGAATTTCTATCGTGACGAATTTGGTGTGGAGAGTACGGATATTTTCCTGCCTGACTGCTTCGGTTTCGGATGGACTCTGCCGACAGTGGCCAACCACTGCGGGCTGCTTGGCTTTTCGTCGCAGAAGCTCGGGTGGCGTCATAAGCCTTTTTATCCTGACAACAAGAAGTATCCTTACACGATAGGATTGTGGAAGGGTGTGGACGGTGAGAACATCATGATGGCTCACGGCTTCAACTACAATTTCAGGTGGCGTGGTGAGGATATCTCGGAAAGCGAGTACCTGAAGAAGCTGGCTGATGAGAATCCGATGCACTTAGTTTACCACTATTACGGCACGGGCGATACGGGCGGCTCGCCTTCGATCGGCTCGATAGAGGCTGTGGAGAAGGGTGTGAAGGGTGTCGGTCCGGTAAAAATCGTCAGTGCGACGAGTGATCAGCTCTACAAGGATATGCTTCCGTATGCGTCGCACCCGGAGCTGCCGGTGTTTGAAGGGGAATTGCTGATGGACGTACATGGCACCGGGTGCTACACATCGCAGGCTGCCATGAAGCTCTATAACCGCCAGAATGAGCTACTCGGTGATGCAGCAGAGCGCGGTGCAGCGGTGGCTGCATTGTATGCCGGTCATGATTATCCGACGGAGGGTCTGACTGAGGCATGGAAACGTTTTATCTTCCACCAGTTTCATGATGACCTGACGGGAACGAGCATACCGCGTGCATACGAATTCTCGTGGAACGATGAGCTCCTCTCGCTCAAACAATTTTCAGATCTGCTGACTGATGCGGCTACAAGCGTGGCTGCCGAGCTGAACACTAATGTGGGAGGCACTCCGGTGCTGCTATTCAATCCGCTCGGTTATGAAACCACGGATATAGTGGAGATAGAGGTGCCTGCAAAGGTGCGTCCGTCGCAGGCTGTGGTGAAGGATCACAACGGGAAGCAGGTAAAGGCTCAGGTGAAGGATTTTGCCGACGGCAAGGCTACGATTCTTGTCGAGGCTACGGTGCCGGCAGTGGGCTACGCGGTGTATGACGTGGCACTGAAAGGGAAGGGCGCCGCTCAAACCGCAAAGAGTGTGAATGGTGTGGAAAACAGTATCTACAGCATCACTTTTGACAAGAACGGCGACATATCGTCGGTTGTGGACAAGCGTAGCGGCAAGGAGATTGTCGCTCCCGGAAAGAGTATAGGCTTGGTGATGTTCAAGGAGAACAAGTCATACTCTTGGCCTGCATGGGAGGTGATGAAGGAAACTGTGGATGCCGAGCCTGTGGCATTTGGCGAGGATGTGACGGTTGAGCTTGTGGCCGACGGCGATGTGATGAAGAGCGTGAAGGTGTCGAAGAAGTATGGCGACTCGGAGTTCACGCAGTATGTGAATCTCTATGAGGGGGCACTCGCTCCGCGCATCGACTTTGTGAATGAAGTGGACTGGGCTACGACTAACGCGCTTGTGAAAGCGGCTTTTCCGCTGTCGGTGTCGAACGAGAAGGCTACCTACGACCTCGGGCTTGGTGTGATAGAGCGCGGCAACAATGTGGAGACGGCCTATGAGGTGCCCGCGAGAGAGTGGGCTGACCTGAGCGACGGAAGCTATGGCGTGACCGTGCTTAACAACTCGAAATATGGATGGGATAAGCCGAATGACAACACGCTGCGCATGACTCTGCTGCACACTCCCGAGACGAAGAACGGATACACATATCAGGATCATCAGGATCTGGGACATCATGAGTTTACGTATTCAATCATGGGACATGTTGGTGGGCTTGACCGCGTTGAGGCAACGAAGAGCGGTGAGCGCCTGAACCAGCGTGTGAAAGCATTTATCGTGCCGAAGAGCAAGGGTGAGGGGCGCAGCCTGTCGCTGGCGTCGACCGACGCTGAGAACGTGGCTATCAAGGCTATGAAGAAGGCCGAGGATGGCAATGGATATGTGGTGCGCGTGTATGAGACTTCGGGTAAACCGACAACTGCAAACGTGGTGTTCAGCCGCAACATAAAGAGTGCCAAGCAAGCCGACGGCACGGAAAAGGTGACGGGCGATGTGGCTGCAAACGGTAACAAACTTCCGGTGAGCCTCAAGGCTAACGGAGTGGGAACTTACCGCGTTTATTTTGACGAGCCGGAGACCGTGAAGAAAAACATGGCTCAGGTGGAACTGCCGTACAACCGCAACGTGATGACATGGAACGGCTTTAGATCGGAAGGTGGGCTCTCGGGCGGCTACAGCTATGCGGCTGAAATCATGCCTGAGGAGATCGTTGCGGACGGCGTGTCGTTTGCGATCAACAAGAAGCCTTACAACAACGCTGTGATGTGCAACGGTGACACGGTGGCTCTGCCGGCGGGGAACTGGAATAAGCTGCATCTGCTCATGGCAGCCGACACGGACGGTCGTGACGTGGACGCTGTGGTGATGGTGGGGAACCAGACTGACACGCTTGTCGTGCCGTCGTACACGGGCTTTATCGGCCAGTGGGGGCATGACGGACACACCGAGGGATACATGAAGGAGCAGCGCGTGGCTTACACGGGCACTCACCGCCACTCGCCTGCAGCCGATGAGCCGCATGAGCTCACTTATATGTTTGAGTACACGGTGGATGTGCCTGCGGGCGCGACATCAGTAATTCTGCCCAAGAACCGCCAGCTGGTTTTGTTTGCCGCAACGGTGACATCGGGTGAGGCAGAGCGTGCGGTCGCTGCCGCTCCTCTGTTTGCTACAGCCAACCGCTCTGCCGCGGCAACCGAGGAGGTGATCTATCCCAATCTGCTGAAGCCGGAGATGATCGTGTCGTATTCGGGATTTGTGAATGAGCGTGAGAAACCTGAATATATGGTTGACGGCAATATGCGCACTAAGTGGTGTGACGTTAAGGGTAATCCGCCGACAGTGGTGTTTGATCTCGGCACTCCGACTGAAGTCCACGGCTGGAAGCTCGTGAGCGCGGGTGAGGAAGATCCGTCGTATGTGACTGCAGGTGGTTATCTGCTTGGCCGCAGCAGCCTTGACGAGGACTGGCACACGATCGACGCTCTATCGGGCAACCGCCAGAACGTGGTGAACCGCAAGCTCGCGAAGCCTGAGACGGTGCGCTACGTGAAGCTGATGCTGACATCGCCCACTCAGGATGCCGGAGAGATGACTTCGCGCATCTATGAGATGGAAGTGTTCTGAAACAAAGCATAGAAAATTTATTAGCGGAGGCTGCCGGCTGTTGGGAGGTCGGTGGCCTCTTTGTTGATAATTATGATTTGGAGGAACGGAGGTAATATGATATATTTGCCGATGCATTGGTTCGCGTGAGTCCCGGTATAGGTTCCGGGCACGTGATTAAAAGGGAATCCGGTGAGAATCCGGAACAGACCCGCTACTGTGAATCCTCAATGAAAACGGACGGTGCAGGACGTCACTGGGATAGAGCTCCCGGGAAGACGCGCCGGCCGGGGATAAGTCAGGAGACCTGCCATGCAGATATACAACATTCAATAATCTCGTGGATTAGGTTTTGAAGTGAACGTGTTTAGAAATTTTACCCGAGTAGTGTACCGCTTTGCAGCGATACCGACCGACTGCTTTAACCAGTGGGCGGGTAATGACACTTTTACCCCAAAATCCGGTCTGCCCAATCCAATCATTCTCTATGTGTCAAGAAGAGGAATGCAGGGTGTGTGCGGCTCCGGCTCAGATGCTGTCGCCGCTCAGATGTAACGCCGGGAGTGCCGGCAATGTGGAGCTTGCGGCTGCGGCAGTGGAAGCGTGCCTGAGTGAGTTAAGGGATATCGCCGAGGCCGGTGTGCGGCATGTGGAACTTGTGGATAAAACGTGGGGGCAGTTGTGCGGGATCGGCCTGTCGAAGACATGGGGTGCGGGGATGGTGGACACCCTTGAATGTCAGGAACAGTATCTTGGAGTGAATAACAGGGTGCTACGTAGTGTGGCGCCAGAAATGGAGGTCACGTTGTATGCTCCCAATGAGTCGGGATGCTATGAGATTGTGGCTGAGAAACTTTTTAGCCATGAAAACGTGAGGCGTTTCAAACTTGATTTCGATGCGTCGCGCACGGGATGCGAGGAGGTGCTCCGGTATGTGCCGGAGGGGTGTTTTGTGATAGCGAATATAAAGGGGAGCTGCAGGGATGAAATAGAAGAGCTTGTGAAAAGAATATCATGCCGGTTGCCTTTCGAGGGGTTTATGATCGAGGCGGCGGACGAGGAGATGAGGGGCGTTGTGGAAATGCTGATAATGGATTATTGGGGGACTGTGGAATAAGAGACTCTTTCATCTTTAGTTTTTCGTAATTT
>CAYSKE010000154.1:0-4803 GCA_964431465.1 uncultured Muribaculaceae bacterium
CGGAGAGCTCGGAGGGTGGGATGTGGAGTTGTATGCGTTGCGTGCTGATAATCAGGGGGACGCACGAGCCGTGCGTCCCTACTCTGAGAGGGGTGGGTTACATGATGCCTTTGAGCATTCCGTAGAAGTACATGGGTTTGAGGATGTATTTCTTAAGCAGCCATGCAGGCCAAAGTTCTTTGGATGTGTCCATCATGGAGAAGGGGAAGGAGTTGCAGGGCTTTTTGTCGTAGTCGAATTCGCAGAGGAGAACGTGTCCGTAGTCGGTGACTATGGGGCATGCGGCGTAGCCGTTGTATTTCTCCTGCGGCTCTTTGCCTTCCATGAGGGAGATGAGGTTTTTGGCTGCGATGGGCACCTGCATGCGCACTGCGGCGGAGGTCTTGCTGGTGGGTATGCCGGCTACGTCGCCCAATGAGATGATGTCGGGGTAGGTCTGGTGTATAAGGGTCTCTTTGTCGACCATAACCCAACTGTCGGCTGCCAATTTGCCTTCGGTCCATCCTAATCCTGAGTCGCGCACGAAGTCGGGTGCCGACATGGGGGGAGTGAAGTGGAGGAAGTCGTAGTCTTCGGTGAAGGGGGTGACAATGGTTTCGTCGCCTTGTGTCTCGATGCGATCGAAATAGACTTTTTTGGCGATGGTGTCGACTCCTTTCAGGCGGCAATGGAGGTTGACGGGTATGTTGCGCTCCTGAAAGATCTCTTCGAGGCGTGGGGTGTAGTGGGGGACGTCGTAGAGGGCTTTGGAGGCTGTGAAGTAGTCGAGCTGGAGGTTGTCGCGGTTGTTTTGCTTGCGGCTCTGGTGCTCGGTGAGCAGGCATATCTTTTTGGGTGCACCGCCGCATTTAAGTTTGGTGTAGGTGTCGGTGAAGACTCCGCGGCCTCCCTTTTTGGCGAATTCCTGCATGGCGGCCCATGTCTTCTGCGCTCCGTCCCAGTCGTAGATGCAGTGGGCGTTGCCTTGGCCGAGCTTGTCGAGCGAGATGCCTTCGACTTTGTCCCAGTTGATCTGCAGGCCGGGGGTGAGGACGAGGAAGTCGTAGCTGATTTTCTCGTTGCCTGTTGTGGTGACTGATTTTGCTACGGGATCGACGGCGACAACGGTGTCTTTGACCCATTTGACTCCGTCGGGGATATAGTCTTTCTGCTCTTTCCACACTTCGTCGGGCTGGTATTCGCCGCAGGCGATGAGGGTGAATCCGGGCTGATAATACTGTCGGTCGCTGGGGTCTATGAGGGTTATGTCGGGGTCGTCGAGCCAGCGGTTGAGGCGTGCGGCCATGCTGAGGCCAGCTGCTCCTCCTCCGATGATCACGATTTTGCCTTTGGCGTTGCTTGAGTAGGCGAAGGCTTCGTTGACTCCGATGGTGGAGATGATGCCTGCTGAAATAAGGATTTTCAGGAATGAGCGTCGGCCGATCTCGTCGTTGCGGGTCGAGAGTGCCTCTAATTGCTTGAAAAGTTCATTTTTCATGATACTCGTATCTCGTGGTTTACTTTTTCCAATCTGTTGCTTGTCTCAAAGATAGGATAAAAATATAAGTTGTGAGGTATTAAGGGTGATTTTTAACTAATAAGTAAGTCTTGAAATTTAGATTTGACTATCTTTTTTGGGAGTGGAGAGGGTTTTTCATGGCGTTTGTGTAACTTTGCATGTGATTTCAGGTAGTGTTCAGGTTTCGTCTGATTTTATTAATGGATTTCGGTTTCTTGAGAAGGTTTCTGGCGGGTGTCGCGATTGCGTGCTTTGTGACACCGGCTGCGTTGGCCGAGGATGCGGCTGTGGATTATAAGCCGCAGATCCACGGTACATTCCGTGGTAGATATGAAAATGAATTGCGCGACGGTTACGGGCGCTTTCAGGTGCGTAACGCGCGGTTGAGCGCTAAGGGGATGGTGGCTGCTTCGATCGACTATTTCATGCAGATGGATCTGAGTGCCAATGGCAAGTTTTATTTTCTTGATGCATACGCGCGGATTGGGCTGGGGCGTGGATGGAGAATCAAGGCGGGGCAGTTCCGTATGCCGTTTGGCGTGGATATTTTCCGCTTGCCGGGTGACTACATTTTTTCCAACCGCATGTTTATTGCAAAGCAGGGGTTCAACTACAGGCAGGTGGGGGTGCAGTTTATTTTTGATACACGGCTTGGCGGCTTGCCGCTGACTCTTGAGGGGGGCATGTTTAACTCGGCATCGACAGTGGATCACAATGTGTGGCAGAACAAGTATAATTACTCGGGTAAGGCTACGCTGATTGTGGATAACGTGAAGCTGGGCGCAAGCTATGCTTCGATCGTTCCTGACAAGGTGCGCATAAATGCTGCTGATGTGTTTTGCGGTTACAAGGTGGGGAGATGGGAGTTTATCGCCGAGGGGCTGCTGAAGAGCTACACGCACGACGCTTATAAAAACTCGTGGGCTTATTCTCTCTCGTCGGTATATGTGATGCCGGTGAAGTGGGGCGATTTCAATGCGTGGTCGTTTCAGGGGCGATTTGACGGGCTGACGGATCACTCGTCGGGCGCGGGGAATGACACCGGTGCGCTGACCACGAATGATGCGGGGCGTAACCGTGTGACTCTCGGCACGACGCTGTCGTGTTTCCACGGGCCGGTTCACGCTGATGTGCGTCTCGATTTTGAGAAGTATTTTTATCGCGACAGGACACTTAATCCGTCGGGCACCGATGACCGGGTGCTGATTGAACTCATAGTGAAATTCTGAAAGATAGCACAGGGGATATGGATAGTTTCATTCACACCGGCGAACACCGCAACCACGCCCACACGATGGCGGAGGAGCACGCGCTGAAGCTACAGCACATCTGCAGTTTTCTTGCGGAGTATGCCTCGATGATGCTTGGCGCGGGGTCGTCGTGCATACGCATCACAAGGAATATGGAGCGCATGGTGCGCACGATCGGTCTGACGGTGGATATGATCATCCTGCCTAACCACATTTCGATCACTCTGCTCGACAGTGACAACATACACATGTCGCACGCCTCGCGCAGTATCGCGAAGGTGCCTGTGAGCTTCGCGCTCATCACGGCTCTGAGCAAGCTGAGCTGGAAGGTTGCCGAGGGGAAGTTCTCGATACTTGAGTCGGAGCGGGTGTACCGTCAGCTCGTCAGTGATGCCACGACAGTGCGTCCCGGAGTGCTTGTGTGGCTTGTGGCTGCGGCCAATGCTTCGTTCTGCCGCCTTTTTGGAGGGGACTGGCAGTCGATGGCTCTTGTCGCGCTGGCGACTTTAGTTGGCTATCTGCTCAAGCTTTTTCTTGTGCACCGCCGCGTGGACTATAAGTTTATCGTTATTCTCTGCGCGTTTATTTCGTCGCTGATTGGTTCGCTCGGCTATCTGCTTCATTTCGGGGCGACGCCTGAGATTGCGCTCGGAACGAGTGTGCTATATCTCATTCCGGGCATCATCTATATCAATGGTATGAGCGATCTTCTCTCGGGGCATTATCTATGCTGGCTCAGCCGGTCGATGCATGGCATGATTCTTACTTCCTGCATAGCCATCGGTCTCACTCTCGGCTATCTTGTCATGAACATAAAACTGTTTGCCGCATGATCACGATGGAGGTTTCTATGGCTCAACCGGTTGCTGACATAGTGTGGCGGCTGGTGAACGACGGCTTTTTTGCAGCAGTGGCGGCTATAGGTTTTGCCGCCATCAGTAATCCGCCGATGCGTGCTTTCAGGTATTGCGCTCTCATCGCTGCCGCCGGGCACATGAGCCGGTTCGCGATGATGAATTATGCGGGATGCGGACTGGTGGCGGGGTCGCTTGTGGGTGCCGTGGTCGTGGGGCTGCTGTCGGTGTTCATCGCGCCAAAGGTGAAAGTGCCTCCCGAGACTTTCTCTTATCCTTCTCTGCTTCCGATGATTCCGGGGATGTATGCCTACCGCTGCCTGCAAGCGTTTATCATGCTTCTTGAGGCGGATACGCCCGACGGGTTCGACCGATATTTCTATCTATGCGCCTCAAACGGCATCATGACTATTTTTGTCATTCTTGCGATGGTGCTCGGACAGTTGTCGCCGATATTGATATTCAAGCGTATATCATTTTCGTCGACACGCGACTGATGATGGCGGCAGCGTGCGCGCCAAAGCAGTAAGTATTTGAAAAATAAGCAGGGACACACGAGTTGCGCGTCCCTGCTTTTGGTGAATATATGTGCGGTTTCGTCGCTTATTTTGCAATGAGGAGCGAATAATTCTTTTTGCCGCGCTGAACGAGGATGTATTTGTCGTTGAGCAGAATGCTGTCGTCGATGAGCTTATAAGGATCGCTTTCTTTCTCCTTGTTGATCGAAAGTGCGCCCTGCTGGGTCATCTTGCGCATTTCGCCTTTGCTGGTGAAGACGGGAGCCATGTCGGTGAGCAGATCCACGAGTTTAACTTCACCCGAAAGGATGCGCTCGCGGTCGACTTCGTAACGCTCGACACCCTCCATGACGGCGAGGAGTGTGTCCTCGTCGATCTTGCGAAGTGTCTCGGAAGCCTGATTGCTGAAAAGGATCTTGCTTGCCTCTACAGCGGTGTCGTAGGCTTCGCGTCCGTGTACCATCACCGTCACCTCTTCGGCAAGACGCTTCTGGAGCGGACGGCGGCCGGGATCCTGATTGTGCTCGGCCACCAGTGCCTCAATTTCCTCCTTGGTGAGGAAGGTGAATATCTTTAGATATTTCTCGGCGTCGGCGTCGCCCACGTTGAGCCAGAACTGGTAGAACTTGTAGGGGGAGGTGTAGCGTGCGTCGAGCCAGATATTGCCGCTGTCAGTCTTGCCG
>CAYSKE010000155.1:0-4769 GCA_964431465.1 uncultured Muribaculaceae bacterium
TTTTTATTTATTTTTTTCTTTTTTTCTGATCACTCACGACGCTCACCGCCATCCTTGCCGGGAGCATCTATATTTTCTGTTCATCTATTAAACAAATATGTTGCCAAAAAAGTTTCAAACCAACCAAATAATTACAGCTCAATATTTTACATTCTTTCACATATAACAACAGGGTGGCAGAAAAAACTGCCACCCTGTCACGTCCGACACACCTTGCGTGTCTTGTGTTTCCTTGAGTAGGTTTGGGGACTGACTTATTTTGCCGGTTCAGCCGGAATAATGTCAACCACTTCAACCTCAAACACGAGAGTCGAGTTCGGGCCGATGTTGATCTGAGGCACACCCTGCTCGCCATAAGCCAGCGCTCCGGGGATATAGAGAGTAGCCTTGCCACCCTTGCCGAGCATCTCCAATCCCTCGGTGAAACCGGGGATAAAGTTACCGGCGGTCATCTCCAGAGGATTGCCCTTGGTCTGGTCAAACACATTGCCGTCGATGGTCATGCCCTTGTAGTTGAGCTTAACCTTGTCAGCCTTTGTCACCTTGTTGCCCTCACCGGCATTCTCGATCTTATAGGCGAGACCCGACTCAGTTGTAGCAACCGATGAGTCGGCAGCCTTGATGCTGTCGATGAAAGCGGCACCGGCCTTACCGTTAGCCTCGCTCTGAACAGCAGCGGCAGCGGCAGCCTTGCGGTCACCGAGCGACTGAACGCTCATCTGTATGCGCTGAAACTCGCTCTGGGCGGCCATTGCATTCACGCTGTCGGCATCAAGTCCGGCCTTGAAAGCTGCAGCCATCTTTGCGCCATCCACAGGCACACCGCTCTGAGTGCCACCGATCACAGTGTTCATCATCTGCATGCCGATCTGGATACCGGTAAGATATGAAAGATTAGCCGTGTCAGCGTTGAGCACCGTTTCGATGCCGCGCATGATCTGGCTCTTGTCCACCTTGTCAAAGTCAGGATTGTTGGTTACCTGCATCTGCTGGAGCTGCTCGGCGAAGCGCTGACCCATCATGTTGCCGAACGAAACGGCGAGCGAGTCACCGAGAGCCTTCTCCTCGGCGCTGTAGTTGCCCGATTTGCTGCACGACACCACGCCGGTGAGCATTGCAGAAGCACTTATTGCAAGAATTATCTTCTTCATTTTTATAAATTTGTGATTATTGATTTTATATTTCTTACTGGAGTTTTATCGTGAAGTCGAGGGCGGCGTTACCCGGAATCACACCCGGAATACCCTCTGCGCCATATCCCATTTCAGCAGGGATCACAAGGCGGTAGGTTCCACCGGGCTTCATCTTCAGGAGCCCTTGGTTGAAGCCGGGCACGAGCTTACCGACCGTCATCGCGATAGGTGTTTCCGTCGAGTCAAACACAGTGCCGTCCGACAGTCGTCCTTCGTATGCCACCATCACATCCTCACCGACGAGTGGTGATTCACCCACCCCGTCGATCATGGTCACAAGCACCACCCCCGACGGCAGCGTCTCGGCTCCCGGCATCTTGGCTACGCCGTCGATAAACGCCTGTTCGGCTGCCACCGACACGGTGTCAGGCTCCGGCTTCATCTTGCTGGCCACGTAATTGTTAAGATACTCATTGGCCTGCTCCGATGTCATCTCAGGCGATTTCGCGCCCGAGAGCAACGCAGTGATGACCTCGATTGTCCGCTTGCCGTCGACAGGCATTCCCATCGACTGCATGCTCTTGACGCGCTCGGCCACCGAAAGCCCCACCAGCACTCCGCGGTAGTATTGCTCCATCTGCGGCGTGACGTTGAGCGACTCATTGAGCCCCTCGATAAACTTCCGCGCTCCCTCGGGGTCGGCCGGGATGTCCTGTTTCAGATAATCAGCCCACACCGTGGCAAAAGCTCCCGAAATGCTGTCGCTGACGGCAGCATCGTTTTTCGGCGCGTCCTGTGCAGCGGCACCGCAACCGGCTCCGGCCAGTATCAGCCCCGCTATCCACAGTCTCAGGTTGATCATTTCCCGATCACCTTCAGGAGTTCGACATCAAATATCAGAGTAGCGTTCGGACCGATTACCGGACCTGCACCCTGCGGGCCATAAGCAAGAGCCGACGGGATGAAAAGACGCCACTTTGCGCCGGCTTTCATCAGCTGGAGAGCCTCCACCCATCCGGGGATCACCTGCGTCACGCCAAACGTTGCAGGCACGCCGCGGTCAACCGACGAGTCAAAAACCGTGCCGTCAATAAGTTTTCCGGTATAGTGCACCTCAACCTGATCCGATGCTGTGGGCTGTGCGCCTGTGCCCTCCACGAGCACCTCATACTGCAATCCCGAGGGAAGCGTCTTCACCTCAGCGCGCTGGCCGTTCTTGGCAAGGAACTCCTCACCGGCAGCTTTATTCACCTCTGCCATCTTCGCAGCCTCTGCCTTCTGCTTCTCCTCAAGCTCGGTGAAGAACACGCGGATAACCTCTTTAGCCTCGTCATAGCTCATCTTGGGCTGCGAGCCGTAGAACACGGCAGCCACGCCATCCGAGAAATCCTCAACATTAATTTCATTGATTCCCGAATTCCGGAAATTATTACCCATGCTCAGACCAAGTGCATAGCTGAGACGGTCAAGTTGCTTTTCGCTCATTATCGTAAAATTTATAAGTTCGTTAATTATATTTTGTTGATCTCCTGAGTGCGGCATTACGCAGTCAGCGCGTCCGTCCGCATTCTATAGGTCAACAATCATCACCCTCTCAAAGTTGCCGTTTTACAATCGAAGTAACTAAAACTTAGGACTTTTTAAGACAAATGCACCTCATTTGTTGGCACGCTTGCGCTCCAGCTCATCAAGGATGATCTTGCGCAGTCTTATGTGATTGGGAGTCACTTCCACATATTCGTCACCCTTGATATACTCCAGAGCCTCCTCGAGACTGAACACCACCGGCGGCACGATACGCGCCTTGTCATCGGCACCCGATGCGCGCATATTGGTCAGTTTCTTCGACTTCGTCACATTCACCACTATATCGTTGTCCTTGGCGTTCTCGCCCACCACCTGACCGGCATAAACCTCCTCCTGCGGGAAGATGAAGAAACGTCCGCGATCCTGCAGCTTGTCTATCGCGTAAGCGTATGCAGTGCCCGCCTCCATGGCGATAAGCGATCCGTTGGTGCGACGCTCTATATCACCCTTCCACGGCTGATACTCAAGGAAGCGGTGAGCCATGATAGCCTCACCCGCCGAAGCCGTCAGCACATTGTTGCGCAGGCCGATGATACCGCGCGAAGGTATATGGAACTCCATGTGTACGCGACCGCCGTTCTGAGCCGTCATCGACACCATGTCACCCTTGCGGCGCGTCACCATGTCAATCATCTTCGAGGCATATTCCTCAGTCACATTGATGGTGAGCAGCTCCACCGGCTCGCACTTCACGCCGTCGATCTCCTTCACGATCACCTGAGGCTGCCCCACCTGAAGCTCATACCCCTCGCGGCGCATCGTCTCGATCAGCACCGACAGGTGCAGCACGCCACGACCGTACACCGTCCACACATCCTCATTCGCAGCCTTCTCTACGCGCAGAGCCAGATTCTTGTCAAGCTCCCTTGTCAGGCGTTCAGCGATATGACGCGACGTCACATACTTGCCGTCGCGACCGAAGAACGGGCTGTCGTTGATCGTAAACGTCATCGACATCGTCGGCTCGTCGATTGCTATACGCGGCAGCGGCTCCGGGTTATTCACATCGGCCACAGTGTCACCGATCTCAAAACCCTCGATGCCAACAAGTGCGCAGATATCGCCGCTCGACACCTCCTGCACCTTCTTGCGACCCATTCCCTCAAACGTGTGAAGCTCCTTGATGCGCTGACGCGACACGCTCCCATCCTTGCGGCAGAGAGCGATCTCCTGCCCCTCGCGCAGCGTCCCGCGATGCACGCGACCCACTGCGATACGCCCCACATAGCTCGAATAATCCAGCGACGTTATCAGCATCTGCGCGTCACCCTCGATCGTCTCAGGCTCAGGTATATATTTTATGATAGCGTCCAGCACCGCACGGATGTTGTCAGTCGGCTTCTGCCAGTCCTCGCTCATCCATCCGTTCTTTGCCGAACCATATATAGTCGGGAAATCAAGCTGATCCTCCGTAGCATCGAGACTGCACATCAGGTCAAACACCATCTCCTGCACCTCGTCCGGCCGGCAGTTAGGCTTATCCACCTTGTTCACCACCACGACCGGTTTCAGTCCCATCTCGATAGCCTTCTGAAGCACAAATCGCGTCTGCGGCATCGGCCCCTCGAAAGCGTCCACCAGCAGCAGACAGCCGTCAGCCATGTTGAGCACACGCTCCACCTCGCCACCGAAGTCAGCGTGTCCCGGAGTATCGATAATGTTGATTTTGTATCCCTCGTAATTTATCGAAACATTCTTCGACAGAATCGTTATACCACGCTCACGTTCCAGATCATTGTTATCAAGAATAAGCTCTCCCGTCGTCTGGTTGTCACGGAAAAGATGTCCCGCGAGGAGCATCTTGTCCACGAGCGTCGTTTTGCCATGATCCACATGGGCGATGATCGCAATGTTTCTTATCTTTTGCATGAAATCTTTACCTTCTTTGAAATCAAGATGCAAAGTTAACAAAATATTTCTTAACCCTGCTTTTCGCACTTTTTTTTTGCACCTCCCGACAAAAACACTATCTTTGTTCCCGCAAACAGCCGACAGGTCCGGTAGCTCAGCTGGATAGAGCATCTGCCTTCTAAGCAGACGGTCATGGGT
>CAYSKE010000156.1:0-4700 GCA_964431465.1 uncultured Muribaculaceae bacterium
TCCTGACTTCTTTGCGATTTCGGCGGGAACACCATTTTTGTTTACGCTCAGCGATATGGTTTTGGCAAGGAAATAGGGAACCGAAACATAGAAGTAGCCGCCATAGATATGACCGGCGTCTCCCCACGAGTTTTTTACCTTATAGTAAGGATTTCCCTTCTGATCCACAGCCTTACCTACAATTACCATAGCGTGATCCTCCGTGGTCTCCATGCGGTCAAACATCGTCTGACGCATATCCTGTGTCACATCCACCTCCTTGACAGGGCCGTTGATGTTGTAACGCTCCTTAGCGCGCTCAGCCGGCGTGAGAGCCACCCAGCGCGAGAGCTCAGTGCCTTCAAGTGAGGCCTCATCCTTCTCTGCCGGAAACAGAGCCACACCGTTGCGCCACTTAAACCCCGGTTCCGACACATCAGCACCCCACACCACACTGTAGCCTTTGTCAAGAGCATTATCCACGATCGCTTTAAGCTCATCCATCGGAACATTGTAGGAGCGCTCCCACATCCAGTTGTCGGCAAGTTCCAGAGGCACTTGCGTGTAGAACGGATGATGAGTGAACGATGTGAAAGGGACGATCTCCGTCGGATTGATACCCAGACTCTCCGCATAGCTCTTCGGAGTATAGGTTTTGCCGTCAACTTCAAAAGTCTCAGGCACCTTGCCGAGATATGCGTCGAGAATACCCTCGAGACCCTGCTGCCATGCCGTGGAGATGCGGCGGTTAGGATGCTTGTTGACCGCATCCACGTAGGCCTTGAGCACAGCCTCAAGCTCGCCATGCATGTGGGTCTCCTCGCCGTAGTTCAGTCCGGGATAAGCCGATTCCGGAAGTGCCCCGTAAGTGACAAACACATCTGGCACGTCACTCAGTGCGCCACCCTGACCGAAATTGCCTTTGCCGCCCAAGCGTATGTAGCGTGCCGCCTTGTCGGCATAGACATGACGCACGGTAAACATCTCCGAGAGATCCACTGCAAGGTCACCATTGCGCAGGATTTCATCCTCAAGCTGCGAAGTCACCGAATAGCACCAGCAGGTACCGGCTGCATCCTGGCTCTTCACCGAGTTAGTGGGAATAACCAGCACATCTGTAAAAACGAAGCCAAGCGAATCAGGCTTTGCGGGAGCCGGCTGTGCCGTTGCCGATAGAGCGGCAACCGCGCAGACTGCTGCTGAAATAACTTTTATGTTCATTTACCGAGGTTTCTGAGTTTCTACTACAAGCATTACCGGGAAGTGATCCGAGGGAGTGCGTGCCTGCCACTTTGAGAGCGACACCTCTTTGGGGAAGTTGGGCGAATTTTCTTTCTCTGAGTCAGCATTCTCCGTGCGGTAGGTATCAGTGAGCACGCCATATTTCTTCACCTTGAACTCCGGGCTCATGAAAATATGGTCGATACGGTCATTGGTAAACGCCTGAGTCTTATAGTTGTTGAATGTACCGTTGTTGGCATATACAAACTCTGAGGTCTCATAAGCATCCTTCATCACACCCGACTCATTGAGGAGCTTGTAGGATTCCGAGGTCTGATCCACATTGAAGTCACCGCTCAGCATGACGGGCAGAGGCTCGGGGAACTGTTTGATCTTGTCAAGGATAAGCTTCGCACTCTCTGCGCGAGCCACTGTGCCCACGTGATCCATGTGGAGATTGAAGTAAACAAATGTGAAGCCGGTTTCCTTGTTGCGGAACTTGCCCCATGTGCAGATGCGGCGGCACACGGCATCCCAGCCGAACGAAACACTGTCAGGTGTCTCCGAAAGCCAGAAATCGCCATGATCAAGCACATCAAATTTGTCTGTATTATAGAAAATTGCGGCATGTTCACCCTCATCCGAGCCATTATCACGCCCCACACCGATATAATCGAAACCGGGAAGATTCTCCTTCATTCCGTCAAGCATATACTTGAATCCCTCCTGCGTGCCGAAGATATCAAATCCGTGAAACTTGATAAGATCCGTCAGGTAGGGAAGACGCTGTCCCCAGCCGTTGCCCGCAACCGAGTCGCTGTGATTGGCCTGGCGGATGTTGTAAGTGGCCACAACCATCGTGTCAGGCTTCTCCTCCTTCTGCTGGGCGCAGGAAGCGATCAGCATTACCGGAGCTATAAGATAAAGTATCTTTTTCATTGCTGTTAAGGTGTTTATTAAAGTTGAATCTCAGCTCTATCTTAAAAGAGGCGGGTGTGTCCTGATCTAACTGAGACACACCCGCACATAATTTTTCGGGAAAAATGATTATTTCAGACCCGACTTCTTGGCGATGTCAGCAGGAACGCCGTTCTTGTTCACGCCGATCGAAAGAGTCTTGGCAAGGAAGTAAGGAACCGAAACATAGAAGTAGCCGTCGTAGATGTGGCCGTCGGCACCCCATGAGTTCTTCACCTTGTAGTAGGGATTACCCTTCTGATCCACAGCGGTTCCGACGATAACCATGCCATGGTCATCGGTAGTCTCCATGCGGTCGAACATAGTCTGACGCATATCCTGTGTTACTTCAACCTCTTTCACCGGACCGTTGAAGTTGTAGCGGTCACGGGCGCGCTCTGCAGGAGTGAGAGCCACCCAGCGTGAAAGCTCGGTGCCTTCGAGAGATGCCTCATCCTTCTCTGCGGGGATAACAGCGAGGCCGTTGCGCCACTTGAAGCCCTGCTCCGAAACGTCGGCAGCCCACTCCACGGTGTAACCCTTGTTGATAGCGTTGTCAACGATAGCCTTGAGCTCATCCATCGGCACGTTGTAGTAGTCCTCCCACATCCAGTTGTCGGCAACCTCGATGGGGAACTTGGTGTAGAAAGGATGGTGTGTGAACGAGGTGAAAGGAACGATCTCCGTAGCATCGATGCCGAAGCTCTCTGCATAGCTCTTCGGAGTATAGGTCTTGCCGTCTACGACAAATGTCTCAGGCACCTTGCCGAGATATGCGTCGAGAATACCCTCGAGACCCTGCTTCCATGCAGTCGAGAGGCGACGGTTGGGGCGACCCTTCACTGCATTCAGGTAAGCCTTCATCACTGCCTCGAGCTCACTGTGCATGTGAGTATCCTCACCGTATGAAAGACCGGGATAAGCCGACTCAGGGATTGCGCCGTAGGTCACGAAAACATAAGGAACGTCGGTGATTGCGCCACCCTGGCTGAAGTTGCCCGTGCCGCCGAGACGGATGTAGCGGTCAGCCTTGTCCTCATAGACTTTGCGCACGGTAAACATCTCTGAGAGATCCACCGCCGGGCCACCCTTGCGCAGGATTTCATCCTCAAGCTGCGATGTACCCGAGAAGCACCAGCATGTACCGCTGGAAGCCTGATTCTTGACTGAATTGGTCGGATTAACCTTGACGTCGGTAAACTTGAAGCCAAGAGAGTCCTGCTTGGCAGCAGGAGCTGTCTGAGCGGTCATCGACACAGCCACTGCTGCGCATGCCACCATAGATAAAACGCGATTGGTCATGTGTTATGAAATATTAATGATATGCAAATATAAATAATATTCTTCTTTACACACTCTTTTTCTATATTTTTGTCAACACTAAAGCTAATTTTTTACGTTTCCAACTTACAATTTCCACTTTTATGCATCCCGACATGTCTTTAAACGTGTTTTTCCATAAATTCGACACCCCACACAACACTCCCCCGTTTTCACAAATCACTCCTGCCGCCATCCGCGACGCCATCGACCCCGCCATTACCGAGGCAGTAAGTGAGATCGACGCTATTTCCCGCAATCCGCAGCCCCCGACGATGGAAAACACCATCATAGCTCTCGAGCGAAGCGGAGCGACCCTCGACCGTGTGCTCGGCGTAGCTTATCCTCTGATGGATGCCGACGGAAACGACGAGCTGGATGCAATAGCAATGGAAGCCGCCCCGAAACTCTCTGATTTCTCCACACGCATCACTCTCAACGAGGAGCTCTGGAAACGTGTCAAAGCCGTCTACGACAGCCGCGACACCCTCAACCTCGACACCCACGACGCCATGCTGCTGCAGAAAACCTACGACTCCTTCGCCCTCTCGGGTGCCGAGCTGCAAGGCGAGGAGCGTGAGCGACTGAAGCGTCTCAAAGCCGAACTTTCTGAATTGACTACAAAATTCGGTCAGAACGTCACCAATGAGCTGAAGACCTACCGCATAAAGCTCAAACGCACCGACATGGAGGGAGTGACACCCCACATCGTTGAGGAAGCGGCTCAGCTTGCCCGTGAGGAAGGCGGCAGCGAAGATGACTGCACCCTGACGCTCGCCCAACCCACCTATTTTGCGTTCATGAAAAGCTCGCCACGTCGTGATCTGCGCGAAAAGATGTGGCGTCTCTACTCAGGCCGCAACATCTCAGGAGAGTTCAGCAACATTGAGATCATCAAGCGCATAGCCGCTCTCAGGCTTGAAATCGCGCAGCTGCTTGGAGCCGATACCTTTGCCGCGCATAAACTGCGGCGCACGATGGCAGCGACTCCCGGGAGTGTCTACGATCTGCTTGACCGCCTGAAAGATGCCTATAGTGGACCGCAGAAACAAGAGATGGAGCGTCTTGCGAAGTTCGCAGCCTCCTACGAAGGGCATCCCGTCGACATAATGCCGTGGGACTACAGCTATTACAGCAACAAGCTCCGTGAGAAGGAGTATGCCTACGACGAAGAGCAACTCCGCCCCTATTTTGAGCTTGACCGGGTGGTCGAGGGGGTATGG
>CAYSKE010000157.1:0-2436 GCA_964431465.1 uncultured Muribaculaceae bacterium
AAATTAAAAAAATAACCCGACAAACCTCACCCTCCCCCAACTTTTTTTCTCCCCCTCCTCCGCGATCTACTCTATCCACTTTGTACGGACGCACCACTACTCCATGGGAACCTCCTCAAGAGAGGTGAGAGGATGGGGACGCGGAAGTGATTGGGAGGGGGATGGGAGCGAGGAGATTTTTTGATTATCTTTGGGGTAATGTTTGATGACAAGATGGCGGGAATGGAGAGGCAGTATATCGCTATTGACTTGAAGTCGTTTTATGCGTCGGTGGAGTGTGTGGAGCGGGGATTTGACCCTCTGGACACTAATCTGGTTGTGGCTGACCGGTCGCGGACGGAGAAGACGATCTGTCTGGCTGTGTCGCCTGCACTGAAGTCGGTCGGGCTGGGAGGTAGGCCGCGGCTGTTTGAGGTGGTGCAGAAAGTGAGGGAGGCTAACCGCAGTCGGGGTGGGAGAGGACGGTCGGTGTCGAAGCGTGAGCTTGACGAGCGCGGGGATCTACAGATCGATTATATCGTGGCTCAGCCGCGCATGGCGTTGTATCTGGACTATAGCACGAGGATCTATGATGTGTATATGCGGTTTGTGGCGCCGGAGGATGTGCATGTGTATTCGATAGATGAGGTGTTTGTGGATGTGACGGGTTATCTGCGCACTTACGGGATGACGGCGCATGAGCTTGCGATGGCGATGATCAGGGGGGTGCTTGCGGAGACGGGTATCACGGCTACTGCCGGTGTGGGGAGTAATCTCTATCTGGCTAAGGTGGCGATGGATATTGTGGCGAAGAAGATGACGCCTGACAGTGATGGGGTGCGCATCGCGGAGCTGGATGAGATGACGTACAGGCGTCAGCTCTGGAGTCATGAGCCCCTGACTGATTTCTGGCGCGTTGGGCGGGGGATAGCACGGCGTCTGGCGGAATGCGGGATCAGGACGATGGGTGATGTGGCGCGGGCGTCGATTGATCATGAGGATTCGCTCTATACGATGTTTGGTGTGAATGCGGAATTGCTGATCGATCACGCGTGGGGATGGGAGCCTGTGACGATGGAGCAGGTGAAGGCTTACAGGCCAGAGAAGCACTCAATGAGCAGCGGCCAGGTGCTTCAGGAGCCTTACACGGCGGCTAAGGCGCAGGTCGTGGCGCGGGAGATGGCTGAGAGTATCGCGCTGGAGCTTGTGGAGAAGCGGGAGGTGACGGATCAGCTGACGCTGACGATCGGGTATGACACGGAGAGTCTGATGCGGGAGGAGATACGAGCGCAATATGAGGGGCGTGTGTCGCGGGACTTTTATGGGCGTGAGGTGCCTTATCATGCTCACGGGACGGCTAATCTCGGGCGACATCTCTCGTCGGCGCGTGTGATCGAGGGGGCGATCGCAGGGCTGTTTGACAGGATTGTGAATCCTATTCTGCTAATACGTCGCATCACGATTTCGACGAACAATATTGTGGGAGAGCGGTCGGTGGCAGCACAGGGTGGGATGGCTGTTGTGGCACCGAAGCAACTGATGCTGTTTGAGGAGGTCGATGTGGCTGAGGATGAAGCTGAACAGGTGGATGATGAGGCACTCAGGCGTGAGCGCCGGCTGCAGGAGGCTGTGGTGGAGATTAAAAGCATGTATGGGAAGAATGCGCTCTGCAAGGGGCTGAATTTTGCTGATGGGGCGACGCAGCGTGAGCGCAACAGACAGATAGGAGGGCACAAGGCATGAGGGATGATTATGAAGATATTATAGATCTGCCGCACTACAGGTCGAAAACGCGTAAGCCGATGCCGATGGAGGCTCGCGCGGCTCAGTTCGCGCCGTTTGCGGCGCTGGGGCGTGACAACAACAGCGAGAAGCAGTCGAAGCGCGGAAAGAAAAGGCGACGGGTGTAGATGAGGATGGCGGGGGAAGTGCCCGGGGTGTGTGGATTTTTGAGTTATGGGGAAAATGATTATTTTTGAGGTGGGGGTGGGGGAGTGTGCACCGATTTGGGTAAAAAAAGAGGGATGATGAATAAGTGTTTCAAAATAATTTGGTCGGCTGCGGTGTCGTTGATGCTGATGAGCGCATGCGGCGGACGGGAGTCAAAGGTGAATACTGAGATGTGTGTGAAAGAACCGATGCGGGAGGATGGTATTGTGCGTCTGTCGAAAATTCAGGTCAATCCTGACTATCTCGAGGAGTATATGAAATATGCGGTCGAGGTGGGCACGGTGTCGTTGCTGACGGAGCCGGGTGTGCTGACGATGTATGCCGTGGCCGATAAGGAAAACCGTTGCAATATTACTATTCTGGAAACGTATTCCAGCCAAGAGGCCTATAAGAAGCATATCGCATCGGAGCATTTCCAGCGTTACAAGCAGGGGACGCTCCACATGGTGGACTCTCTTGTGCTTGATGATGTGATTCCGCTCAATGAGGCGAATGTGCTCAGGAATA
>CAYSKE010000157.1:2536-4677 GCA_964431465.1 uncultured Muribaculaceae bacterium
ATGAAGGATATAGATTTATCGGCGATCAAGACTCCTGCCGATATCCGCAAGATGGATCTCGGGGAGCTGACTCAGCTTGCAGCTGAAATGCGTAGTACGTTGCTTGAGAAACTCTCGGCTCACGGTGGACATATCGGGCCTAATCTCGGAATGATCGAGACGGTCATCGCGTTGCATTATGTGTTTGCGACGCCTGATGATAAAATTATTTTTGACGTGTCGCACCAGACCTACCCGCACAAGATGATTACGGGGCGCATGGAGGCGTTCACTGATCCGGCACACTATGATGACGTGACGGGTTATACCAATCCGGATGAGAGCGAGTATGACTTGTATTCGCTCGGCCACACTTCGTCGGCCGTGGCTCTGGCGGCCGGTCTTGCAAAGGCCCGCGACATTCAGGGTGGCAAGGAGAATGTGGTGGCTGTGATAGGCGACGGTTCGCTTAGCGGCGGCGTGGCTTTCGAGGGGCTGGACTACGGCGCTACGCTGGGCTCAAATTTCATCGTGGTTGTCAACGACAATCAGATGAGCATAGCCGAGAACCACGGTGGCATTTATGCTGACCTGCGTTTGCTCAGAAACAGTAACGGCACGGCTGAACCTAATCTTTTCCGTGCGATGGGCTATGGCTACCGCTATGTGAACTATGGCAATGACCTGAAAAGCCTGATCGAGATGTTCCGCTCGGTGAAGGATATAGATCATCCCGTGGTCGTGCATCTGAACACAATGAAGGGCATGGGATTGCCTGTGGCCGAGGCCAACAAGGAGGAGTTTCATTACGGCGGCCCGTTTGATCTCAAAACCGGTGCGCCGCTGCATGAGGAGCATGATGAGCCGGAGGATTACAGCGATGTTTTCGCGAAGAATGTGTTGCGGCACATGAAGGAGAACGATAAGGTGGTTGCAATCACTGCCGGGACTCCGGGTGTGCTTGGCTTTGACAAGGCACGCCGCAGGGAGGCCGGCCGACAGTTTGTGGATGTAGGTATTGCCGAGCAGGCGGCCGTGGACGTTGCAAGCGGACTGGCCAAGGGTGGCATGCGTCCGGTCGTAGGATTTGTGAGCAGTTTTCTGCAGAGAGCCTATGATCAGTTCAGCCAAGATATCGCGCTCAACAGGCAGCCGGCGACATTCGTGGTCTTCTATGGCTCGATGTTCGGCATGAACGACGAGACCCATCTGGGCTTCTTCGATATAGCCCTTCTCTCCAACATACCGCGTCTGCTTTATCTTGCTCCGACCTGCAAGGAGGAGTTTGAGGCTATGCTCGACTGGTCGATCAGGCAGGATAAACTCCCTGTGGTAGTGCGCACTCCGGGAGCCGTGGCAGTCTCAAACCCGGAGATAAAATTGCTTGACGACTATTCCAAACCGGTCTATGACGTGGTAAGACGTGGATCGGATGTCGTACTCATTGGCGCGGGCATGATGTTTGGCTTTATGGCGGAAGCTGCCGACCGTCTTGCAAAGGAGGGTGTGAATGTCACGCTCATCAACCCGCGCAATCTGTCGACGCTTGATACTGACACGCTTGATTCACTGAAGGGTTACAATCTGGTTGTGACAGCTGAGGATGGGATAATCGATGGCGGTTACGGGCAGAAGGTGGCATCATATCTTGGCGAGGCTCCTGTGAAGGTGGTGAACCTCGGGCTGCCCAAAGAGTTCCTTAACCGTTATGATTATGCAGATCTACAGAAGCAGTGCGGCCTGACTCCTGACCTGATCGCCCAGACCGTTAAGTCATCCTTGATGTAAGCAGATCTCCATCAGTCATAAAAACGATCCTGAATGAGCCGAATCATTATCACATTCTTATTAAGCATAATAACATCCCATTTAGGTATGGCACAACAAAAAATAGTACAGACGGCCGGACGCGATGCCCTCGGCGATTTCGCGCCTGAATTCGCGCATCTCAACGATGACATCCTGTTTGGCGAGGTGTGGAGCCGCAACGATCTCCTCTCGCTACGCGACCGCAGTCTGGTGACGATAACTTCTCTCATCTCGCAGGGCATAACCGATTCGTCGCTTACCTATCACTTGCAGGAGGCAAAGAAAAACGGTATCACCCGCACCGAGATCGCTGAAATAATCACTCACATAGCGTTTTACGCCGGTTGGCCTAA
>CAYSKE010000158.1:0-1943 GCA_964431465.1 uncultured Muribaculaceae bacterium
CCTGATTTTGCTGCCGCCGAGACACCTGATGACGGCTGGGATGCTCTTGTGGAAAAATACGACGGTAAGGAGGGCAGAGCACAGGGATTTGCTGACAACATGGTGGCATTGCGTCAGCAGCAGCTCGACAAGGCGAAAAAGGTCAAGAGTAAGCCAACTGAGGATCCTGATGAATGGGATGCCTCGGAACAGGCACGTGAGACAGCTATCGAGCAAGCACAGTCAGCACTCGATGTGTGGACTAAGATAGCGGGCGTTTCGGCACGACGCAAGGCTGAGGTTGAGGCTCGGATCGCGGCAGAGAGAGCAGCCCGTGAAGCGTTGGAAAAGGAAGCTGAACGACTCAAAGCTGAGGAGGAAGCGCAGTGGGAGCAACAAAAAAAGAAGCTTGACAGCCGACTGCGTGAGACTGCCGAGAAGTACCGTGATATGCCGGAGGTGCTCCAGATCCTTGAGATGAACACTCCGACAACGGTTGACGAGGTTGCATCGGTTGTACTTTCGACAAACAAGGTATTGCTTAACGATTCCATGCATGGCAACCATAGAGTTAAGATCGGAGCGAAACGTCATGTAGGTATCGGCAATGGTGAGCAGCGAAAGCTGTTCGGGCTCTTTGCGTCGGAGGCGAAAGGGGGCAAGTCGATTGAGCGTCTGGCCGAGGATGTCTTTGAGGAGACATGCCAGGATTACGGAGTGCCGTATGATAACGGCGAGGCGTTGGATGCCCTCATTGACATGATCCGCGGCGCGAATACTATTGGTGACATAAGAAACTACATAACCAATAAACGCATCCGCGAGGCTGAACGTGTGGGAGAGGCACGCCGTGAGCAGGAGATGGAAGCGTATGACGAGTATTGTCAGGAGGCTTACGGAATGAGCGGTGCGGATTATGACGCTTATGAAGAGGAGCTGTATAACCGCATCATCGAGCAGCGCAAGGATTTTGATGAACAGGAATTTTATCGTAACATTGCGGATGAAATCATAGCAGAACAAAGAAAACGAGCAGAAGATGAAAGCAGAACAGGTATTGGAAGAGTGGAAGAAACTGAGCCCGCAGGAGCGGTCGCAGCGGATGGTGTCGGCGGTGAAGTTCTGCCGGGAACACAAATTGATCACGCCGCTGGAGTGGCAGCGGATGGCCGAGGATCGGAAGTTTCAGGCCGAGATGGGTATAAAGAGCATGATCAGAGAAGCGATTTACCGGGAGAATCACCCCGAATAAAGGAAACGGATAATGATTTGTCTGGCGAGACTGCCATCATAGGAGATGAATATGATCCACAAGAGCAGGATAAAGCTCGTCTGGCCGAAGCTGAGTATCTTGCCGACAAAGAAGCGGATTTAGATACCGTCAGGCATGATGAGGCGGTGCGTGATGTATCGCCGGAAGCTATTGAAGCTATAGATGATCACCGGGCTGACATGGAACATGAGGTCGAGCCCACGGAGGAGATGACACAAGCCGAACGCGACAGCGCATCGGTGTCGTCCACGTTGTCGTATGTCGAGCCTACCGAGGCACAAAAAGCTGCCGGCAACTACAAGATGGAACACCGAAAGGTGGATGGCCATAATATAAGCATCGAGAATCCCAAAGGAAGTGTGCGCCGTGGCAGGGATGCTTCTGGCAAGGAGTGGGAGACTGAGATGCACAACGACTACGGCTATATAAGGGGGAAGAAAGGTGTAGACGGGGACCATATCGATGTATTCCTTTCGGATAATCCCGAGGATGGGGATGTGTTTGTGATCGATCAGGTGAACTCTGACGGGACATTTGACGAGCATAAGGTCATGTATGGCTTTCCGGATGAGCAGAGTGCCCGCGAAGCATATCTTTCAAATTATGAAGCCGGATGGACTGGTCTCGGGGCTATCACTCATGTCAGCAGAGATGAATTCAAGAAGTGGATCAAGTCATCAAAGCGAGCCAC
>CAYSKE010000158.1:2043-4619 GCA_964431465.1 uncultured Muribaculaceae bacterium
AAGCTTGGTATGATAAAGCCTACACTTGAGAATCCCGATATTATAATTGAAGACGCAAGCAACGCTAAGGAACCAGAAATAACAGAGCGTGACTCTTCATGTGTTTTCGTAAAGACCTTTGTAAAATCAGATGGTTCACGCTATTACTACTTTACATCAGTTACAATAAGTAGAGATGGGCACGAAGTAGTTGTATCAAACCAAGAAAAAAGGAGGAACGTTTTAACGAACCTCCTCATAAAAGGTAAATTGGTATGGAAACACGCCGATAATGTTTCTTCTGCCTCAGACGTAGCAGATGGCTTATACTCGTCACAGGAAAATATGTCTGATCCTGCTTCCGAGGGCACGGTTGCGCCTCAAACCAATATTTCTGACAGCAAAGATAACTCGCTGTCATCAAATAAACAAGAGGATAGTGCAGAAAGTTCTGCGGATGCTGCCGGGATATTAGACCAAAAGAAGCCAGCAAGTGTGACCGAAGACAAGAAAGTACCGATTGAGGATTTCGGAGAAAAGATACTCGGCGCGCGCAAGGATATGCTGCGGGAATTCAGTAAAACTATCGAGAGTGTAACCGAGCAGTCGCTTGTAGAGCTACCCTTGAGTAAGGTGTTCAAGCGTCCTAACCTGAAAAAGATGGCCGACGATGGAGTAATCAGTCAGGATGACGCACTTTTAGCCGAGGCAATAATGCAGTCGATGATCTTTGCAGAGAAGAAGCCGACGCTTACGCGACGGATGTCGCGCAAACGCGAAATTGCAGTATGGGCTAAGCACACTCATTCAGGAATAAAGCTTTTGGGAGAGGTACTTAGCGGCGATGCCGAGCGACGCCAACAGGCCATAGATGAATACAAGGCCGCACAGGCGCAGGAGCTGGAGAGCGCAAAGGCTCATCTTGAGAAGATCAGAGGGTGGAATCCAGACAAGAGCTTCAATGATATAAAAGAACTTCCTGATCCTATAGAGGTCATGGAACGTGTACTGAAAGGTATAGGCTATCGTCCCGGGGACAAGGTGGAGCTTCCGCTAAGTCGCATCGGACTGGAGCCGTCCTACCAATCCTACATGGTGGATAGTGCAGGCAAGCAGGGATCACTGTGGTTTGGCCGCTACTATGACACTCTCGACGAAGCAATAGACACCGTCGTGAAGGCCGCTCGTCTGGCAGCAGGTGACAAAGAGGTTGAACTCCCTCAGAGATGCTTCAGTGTGCGAGGGAAAGGTAACCAGCACAAGGAGCCGACAGGTGAATATGAAGTTCTATGGATGGGACGCGGCACAGCTGTTCACGAAAAGACGTTCGCTTCAGAAGCGGAGGCCAAAGCATTCGCGCAGGAAAAGAACGGTGTCATGCACCAGAAAGTGAGGTACACCGGAGAATTTGACAGCTACACTATCACGGTAATGAATCCGCTTACCGGCAACCGGCATGTGGTTAAAGGTGATTTCCCGACCCGCGCGGAGGCTGCTGCGTATCTCGACGACTCCCCTACCGAGATAAACGCCTTGTCGCTTGATGCAATCTATCAGGAGATGGGGAAAAAGAGTGCTCCGCGTAGTCACTTCTATGTGGCTTCAAGCTGGAATAGAACAGCAAAAAGAACCGTTTACAGTGTTTACTCTGATGATAAGAACAATCCGTGGCCTGTTGTGAAGGATTTTGCCAGTCGCAAGGAGGCCGAAGATTGGCTTGATGCAAATAAGGATCGACTTGAGGAGGGGCGTCGCCAAGAGGTGAAACGACGCAACTCGGTAGTGTACTTTGATGTGTCAGAGGGGAGCCGTAAAGGTGAGGACTATCGCAACGGAAAGGATGCCGATGCCAAAATGTATGAGGAGGCTTTCGGATTCAGAGGGGTGCAGTTTGGAAACTGGACAAATGACGCAGACCGTCAGGCTGCCTTGAACCAAGCATACGACGGATTCATGGATATGGCTTCGGCTCTCGGAGTGTCGCCCCGCGCTATGTCGCTTGACGGTGAGTTGGGCCTGGCTTTCGGCGCACGCGGTAGCGGTCGGGCAATGGCGCACTATGAGCCGGTTGAGGTAGTGATAAATCTGACCAAAACGATGGGTGCGGGATCACTCGCTCACGAGTGGTGGCATGCGCTTGACAATTATCTATCGCGTAAGGGTGGTGTGCCAATGGGATATGCTTCGCACAACAACGGGCTGCAAGGGGTGTCAAAAGAGGTTGCCGCTTCAATAACACATCTGATGGCTCAACTCTCCGGCACACCCTACATGACAAGAAGTGCACAAAAAGGTGATTACTGGGGGCGCAATACTGAGGTGACCGCCCGACTGTTTGCGGAATGGATAAACTACAAACTTGCCGAGAAAGGATTTACAAGTCCGTTCCTTTCACGCGGTGTTGAGCCGTCGGCCGTGAAAATGGTGCAGCAGTGGAATTATATGTTCTACAAAGCTGATGAAAAGCGCCGGGCTAAATGGGAAGAGCGTGAGCCGTCGATAATGCCATTTGAGGAGTTCCAGAAAGACCCAAAGTCGCTTACCGGTCATCCCTATCCTACATTGGAAGAGGTCGAGGAGTTGTCGCCGGTTTTGGA
>CAYSKE010000159.1:0-4617 GCA_964431465.1 uncultured Muribaculaceae bacterium
AATGTGACGAAGCGCGGCCGGGAGGGTCGCGCTTCGTTGCGGTATTGATCGGTTGTTATCGTGCTATGTCTTCGTAGCCGGGGTTCTGACGGAGGTTGAGGTTGGCACCGAGGATATTGCGGTGAAGCGGGAAGATCTCGGTGTGGGTGTCGGCATCGGGCTCTTTGTCCCACCATGTGCCCTGACAAAATTTGTTCCAGCGGATGAGGTCGGTGCGGCGACGCATCTCGCCGATGAACTCGCGTCCCCACTCGTCGAGAAGCTCTGCCTCGGTGAGCTCAACGGGGCCTTCGGGCTGATAGAGGTACTGATCCACATCCTCGGCGGGGTAGTTGCGGCGACGCACCTGATTGAGGAGCTTGCCGGCAGCTGCCTTGTCGCCCGCGCGGAACTTGCACTCGGCGAGCGAGTAGATGATCTCGGGGAGACGGAGCACTGCGAAGTCAGATTCGATCGCACCGGGATCGCCGTCGCGGTAGAAGGGGTATTTCATGAGGTGCCATCCTGAGTTGTGGTCGCCGTTGGCCATGCACGACTTGCCGTCGCGTGCGAGGATCTGGGCGTCGTCGGCAGGATCGGTGCCGTTGAAGATACCCACTTTGTCGCGGATGTAGAGGGTGTAGTCGCCCTTAACGTTGGTCACGCGCTTCACGTTGCCGTTGTCGTCGGTGTACTCAAGATAGCCGTGGAGGAACATGCCCTCGCGCTGCGACTGGCCGGGAAGGTTCTTGTAGCACTTCAGGCGGTAGTCGGTGGGATATTTCTTGAATTTGTCGACGGGGCAACCGAGCTCGTAGTTGAAGTGGGTGCCGTCGATCTCCATACTGGGCTGAAGGGCATATTTGGGGTTGGATGTGCCCCAGTCCTTGAAGCCGAGGTACTCGGGGGCGCGGCCGGGCATGCCCCACCAGTAGGTGCCGCCGTCGTAGTGCCAGTGTGCGTAGCCGTAGGAACCGGTGAAAGCGAAGATGATTTCGTCGCAGTTGTCGTTGTTCCAGTCGAAGGGTGCATCCCAGCGGGGATCTACGCTGTAGGAGCCGTAGTTGCCGTTGATGATGTTCTCACACATTGCGGCGCACTCGTTGTACTTGGGTGTGCCGATGTATTTCTCGGCGTTAAGGTAGAGGCGGACGAGAAGGCCGGCTGCACCTGCCTTGTTCCACTGGCCCTGCAGTACGCCGTTGCCGCCTGTGCCCTGCTTGGCGGGGAGAAGCTCGATACACTCCTTGAGCTCGCTCTCAAGGAAGTCGAACATCACCTGAGGCTCGACCTGACCCTCGGAGTTGAGGCTCTGGTCGTCGCGGCTCACCATGAGGGGAATGTTGCGGTAGGCGTCGAAAGCATTAAGGTAGAGCCATGCACGGAGGGTGCGGAGGCCGCAGATGAATGCGTCGAACTCAGTGCGGGTGTAGCCGAAGTCCTCGGGGTTGAGCGAATTGAAGTCGTCGATCACCGAGCAGCACTGGGCGATACCCTGAAATGCTCCTACCCACGGGTTGTCGTTGTCGTCGATTGTCCATGTGTGGTAGTGCATGCGCTGGTAGTACTGTCCGTCAAGCCAGTCACCGTTGCGGTTGTAGGTGGCCATGTAGTCGGCAGTATTTTCCTGCGGAATCATCAGTGTAGTGATCGACCAGTAGGAGTGCTCGAAAGGACGCACATAGGCGCGGATGATATCTTCTCTTGTCTGATAGTAGTTGACCTGCATTATCTGGTCAAATACCTCCTCGTCGAGATTGGTGCATGATGACACACCAAGAAGAGGCAGAGCCGATAGAGCTACTAATTTAAGTATCTTGTTCATTGTGAATGTCATGTGGAGGGATTAGAAACTTACCTGTGCACCGAGGACAACCTGTGTCGACGAGGGATAGTAAGACTTTGCGCCGTTGAACGTGCCGGGAGTGAGGCCATTGACGGGATAAGCCGACGGATTGATGCCGCTGAAGCCCGTGATGGTGAACACGTTGGTAACAGTTCCGTAGAGGCGGACGTTGTTGATGAAGCGTGCTTTCTGGAGGTTGAAGGTGTAACCCAGTGTAACGACGTCGAGTTTCAGGTAGTCGCCTTTCTCGATGAAGTAGTCGGTGAGCTGGTTCACTGCCTTGGTCTTGTCGCCGTTCTTGTCGAAGGTGCCCTGCAGACGGTTCCATGAGCCGCCGACGAGGGGAAGACCGTAGTAGAACTCATGCACGTTGAAGATGTCGAAGCCTGCTGCGCCACGGAAATAGAGGCTGAGGTCGAAGTTCTTGTAGCGGAAGACGTTGTTGAGTGATCCGGTGAACTTGGGGAGACCGTTGCCGGTGATGGTCTTGTCGGCTTCCTTGGCCTGAGAGATGGGGATAACCTCACCGTCTTTGTTGTAGACCATCCAGTTGCCATCCTCGACACCGGCATAGCGCCATGTCACGTAGGAACCGATGCGCTCACCCTCGCGGATCTGCTGCAGCGATCCGGGCGATCCGGGCGATGTCATGCCGCAGGTCCAGACGTAATCCTGACCGTGGTAAACGTTGTTGGAGAAGCTGACGAACTTGTTTTCGTTGGTAGCGCCGACGAGAGCGATAGTGTAGCTGAAGTCCTTGGTGCGGACGGCGTTCACGTCGATCTCAAACTCGATACCGTAGTTCTTCATCGTGCCCACGTTGGTGTAGATCGAAGTGTGGAGGTAGGGGGGAACCGACACATTGTAGTCACCGAGAAGGTCTTTCTGCGTGCGGTTGTAGTAGTTGACGCTACCGCTGACGAGACCGGTGAGAACCGAGAAGTCGACACCGATGTTGAAGTTTTCGGCGCGCTCCCACTTCAGGTCGGGGTTGGGGTTTTTGTTGGGCGCCCATCCCTTGTAGTACTTGCCGTTGTAGAACACTGTGCCGTAGCCGCCGTAGGTTGCGAGCGACTTGTAGTTGCCGATGTTCTGGTTACCGGTCACACCATAGTCGCCGCGGATCTTGAGGTCGTCGAGCCAGCCTCTGGTGTTTTCCATGAACGACTCCTCGGTGATGCGCCAGCCGAGCGAGAAGGCGGGGAAGTAACCCCATTTGTTGTTTTCACCGAAGCGCGACGAGCCTTCGTAGCGGAGCGATGCGGTGGCCATGTAGCGGTTTTTCCAGTTGTAGCTCACGCGACCGAAGAAGGAGATGAGCGTCGAGTTGTTCTTGTAGGAGCTCATGCCGAGGCGACCCTCTTTATCAGAGTTGTAGGTGCCCTGACCGAGATTGTTCCATGTGAGAGCGTCGGAGGGGAAGTCCTTGTTCTCGGCGCTGAAACCGTAGTCTTCGAAACGCTGCCATGAGTAGCCGACCATAGCTTTCAGGTTGTGGTCGTTGCGGTCGAGCATGTAGTTGGCGAGCCACTCGAGACCGTAGTTGTTGGTGCGGTTGAAGCTCTGGTTGGCCTCACCGTTGAAGCCGCTGCGCACAGCCACAGTGTGGTAGCTGGGACGGAACCAGTTGCCGTGATTGTCTTCCAGACGCTCCTGAATGGTGATCTGTGTATTGAGCTGCTGGCCGGTCATGTTCTTGGCAAGCAGGGGGAGGAGATTGAGCTTAGCGGTGGCGTGCCACTCAAGGAGCTTATACTCAGTCCAGCTCTTGTCGAGTTTCAGGAGCTCGACGGGGTTGGAGATACCGTCACCCTCAACGTCGTAGAATTTTTTGCCGGTGGGATCGGTGGGATCCATTACCGGGGTCGAGGGGTTGGCACCGAATGCATTGGCAAATGCGCTGTGGTCGGAATTGTTGGCGCGGATGTAGCGGGGAGCCACTGTGCCGTAGAAGGTCATCAGACCGTTCTTGGTGTTGTGCTCAAACGAAACGCGGGCACCATATTCGCGACGTCCTGAACGGAGGTCGATACCGTCGGCGTGACGGGTGTCGATTGTGGCGCGGTAGTTGCTCTTCTCGGTGCCGCCGCTCATTGTGAGAGCATGGTTCTGAGTGAAGCCGGTGCGGGTGATCTCCTTAAACCAGTCGGTGTTGTAGCCGTAGTCATTTCCGAGACCGGCAGCCAGATACTCGTCCTTGCTGAGCACGGGGAGGTCGTTGTGGGCGAAATCCCATGATACATAGCCCTGATAGTCAGTGTGAACCGAACCATCCTTAGCACCACCCTTAGTGGTGACAACGATAACGCCGTTGGAGCCGCGTGTACCGTAGATGGCGGTAGCGGCACCGTCCTTCAGCACGTCGATCGACGCGATGTCGTTGGGGCTGATATTGTGGAGGTTGCCACCTGCCACACCGTCGATGACGATGAGCGGGCCAAGACCTGCCGAACGCGACGACACACCACGGATCTGGATGCTTGCGCCACTGTTGGGGTCACCGGTAGCGGTGTTGGTGATCGACACACCGGCAACCTTGCCCTGAATCTGCATGGCAGGGTCAACCGAGCTCACCGCGAGCATCTCCTCCGCCGAAATGTGTGATACAGCAGAAGTAAGCTCTTTCTTGTCCATTGTGCCGTAACCCACGACCACTACTTCGTCGAGCACCTTGCTGTCTTCGACGAGGGTGACTGTAATGTTTGTGCGGCCTTTGAGGGCGACTTCCTGCGGGGTGTAGCCGACGGCCGATACCAGAAGGGTAGCGTTGGCGTCGACACCGCTCAGGGTAA
>CAYSKE010000160.1:0-4585 GCA_964431465.1 uncultured Muribaculaceae bacterium
GAGCCATCATGCACGCCTGAGTGCCGTTGTCGAGAGCTATGAGCATCGACATGAGTGCCACGAGGGTCTTCCCGCTGCCTACGTCGCCCTGAAGCAACCGGTTCATCTGTCGGCCAGAATTCATGTCGGCGCGTATCTCCTTTATGACGCGCTTCTGCGCACCGGTGAGCGCAAACGGCAGACAGGTCTCATAGAAGTTGTTAAAAATCTGCCCGATGCGCGGGAACCTCAATCCGAGTAGGCCGGGAGTGCGTTTGCGGCTGTAACGCTGTATGTTGAGTTGAAGAAAAAAGAGCTCCTCATACTTCATGCGCTCTCTCGCACGCTCGAGCATCGCAAGGTTGTCGGGGCAGTGCATCTGCCACAGGGCAGTATTGAGAGGCAGAAGGTTGCGGCGCGCAACAATGTCGGGGGGAAGCACCTCGGGAACATTCACAGCCATCGTGAGCGCCGCGGTTGACCATGCCATGAAATTGCGCGTGGTGACACCGCTGCGGCGCAAAGCTTCGGTGAGATGATAAACTCCGCGCATCCCGGCTGAGGCTGTGATGGCTTGCGGAAGATCAATCTCGGGATGCACCATGCTCCACCGGCGGTTGAACTGCTTGGGCTGCCCGAAAAGCACATATTCAGTGTCGGTGTGATAGGCTTTGCGTATCTCCTTTGTACGCCTGAACCAGACGACTTCCATCGCCGCCGTACCGTCGGAGAAAAGTCCTACCAGACGTTTTTTGGCCCCCTCGCCATGCTCGGTAAAAGAGATGAACCGCCCCCTCACCTGCACCGACGGCATGTCGTCGCCCTGAAAATCGATGATGCGGATGACGTTGGAGCGGTCGATGTAGTGCGTGGGGAAATTATAGACAAGATCATAGGCCGTGGCGATGCTGAGCTCATCTTTAAGCAGCTTCGCCCTTTTCGGTCCTATGCCTTTGACATAGGCAATATCTATGTCACGCAACGGCCTCATTTATCGTCGGGTGACAGGAAATAGCGCGCCACAGCCAGATCGACCGGACGCGTGATCTTGAGATTGCGCTCGCTCCCCGCGACAAGGCGGATATCGGTGAAGCCGGCGGCCGCCATCATCGAAGCCTCGTCGGTAAACTCGGGGCGATAAGGCAACGCGAAAGCCTGTTTAAGCCGGGCAGCAGGAAATGCCTGTGGGGTCTGCACCGCACGGAAACGGGCACGGTCGACAGCGACGGAGTGCGTGCCGTCGTCGGCAAGCTGACGGATAGAGTCGGTGAGCGGTATGGCGGGAATCACACCATCGGCTCCCGCAGCACACAATGCTCCTGAAATTTCAGCGATGAAATCAGGGGTCACAAGCGGGCGCGCGCCATCGTGCACCAGCACCGTGGCGTCGCCGGGAATGTCGCCCAGCGATTCAAGCCCGTTTTTGACCGATTGCCAGCGTGTGTCGCCACCGTAGGCTATGCGCCCCGGCTCAATCCCGGCGGCAGCGCAGATGTCGAGCCAGAACTCTTCCATCGTCCGGCTGATGACCGTGACGATGTTTTCAGCGGGGATAACAGCCCTGAATGCACGCAAGGTGTGGCAAAGGACAGGAGATCCGCACAGGTCAAGAAACTGCTTGGGCACCGAGGAGCCAAAACGGCTCCCGGTGCCTCCGGCAACGATTATAGCATAGGTTTTCATCATGTCGGCATTGTGGTTATGACAAAGCTAACCAAAATCCTTCAAGCCGACAAATCCAATCTTATCAATACTTATGGTCGCCCGACTCCATCTCGCGGGGAGTGAGAGGTTTGGCTCCGAGTTTGTACCACACGTAAGCGATGTAGGCAGCCACAAACGGAACCAGCACCGAAACCCAGCTCATGACCTCAAGGGTGTAGCGCGTCGAGGAGCTGTTGACGATGGTGAGCGAGCTGCCGATATCGGTGAGTGACACAAGATAGGGGGTGTCGTTGTAGCCTGCTACCCAGAAGAGCGACAGCACCACGAGGATCGTGCCCGAGCCGCTGAACCAGATGCCTTTGGTCCAATGCGCCGCAAAAACCGAGCGGAGCACTCCGTAGAGCACGGCAACAACGCCCACGACGAGTGCCGCCAGACACCACCACATATCAATGTAGTTGAGCGCAAACTTGTACTTCTCAGGCACGAAAGTAACCGCACCGGTCGGCGAAACCACCGTGGTGTAACCGGTGGCGGTGAGAAGCACCGCAAGGAAGATAAGAAACAGCACCACAAACACCGATCCGTTGATAAAGAGCGTGCGGCGGTTGCGGCGGTAGAGAAACGGATCGTCGGCAATGTTGTTCATGAAGAACAGCGCGGCCTGAGTGCGCGCAAGAAACAGAACCGTAAAGCCCAAGAGGAGATTACGCCAGTTCCATATTGCCTCAAAACCGTGGGTGGATGCCCAGCGCGAAATCACGGGCGACGAAGCGTTGAGGATATTCCCGCGCTCGACAGTGAACTCACCGCCGAAGAAGAACATGCCCACAGCCACACCGAGGAGCACGCATCCCACACAGCCATTGATGAAAAGCAGGGTGTCGAACAGGCGCGTGCCGTAGATATTGCCTTTGCGGGCACGGAACTCATAGCTCACAGCCTGAAACGTGAAGCTGAACAGAATGAGCATCCACAGCCAGTAGGCGCCGCCGAAACTTGTGGAATAGAATAGGGGGAAGGATGCAAAGAAAGCACCACCGAACACAACAAGAGTCGTGAACGAGAGCTCCCACTTGCGTCCGAGTGAGTTGACCATGAGAGTGCGCTGCATGGTAGTGCGCGACGAGAGAAGCATGCTCTGTCCACCCTGCACAAAAAGCAGGAACACGAGAATCGCACCGAGCAGCGAGATGATAAACCACCAATAGACCTGAAGATGATAGGTAAGCATATCTGCGAGGGATTATTTGTCAGACAAACGGGCGTAATCAGATGTGGCACCTTTGCGCCGGATCACGTTGACCATGATCGAAACCTCTGCGGCAAGCAATAGCGTGAAGAAGAGGGCAAAGAGGGTGAAGGTGAGAGCCACCGATCCTGAGGAGACATAGGAAATGGCAGCCTGACAGGGAAGCACACCCTCGATCAGCCACGGCTGGCGACCCACTTCGGCCGTTACCCAGCCGGCCTCTGAGCAGATCCACGCCACAAGCACAGTGGCGATACCGGCGATCTGAAGCCACTTCACGTCGAGCAGACGTGGACGCCAGTAGAGCATGAGCCAAGCCATGACGAAGAAGAGAAGCAGATAACCGCCGAAAATGATCATGATATGGAAAGAGTAGAAAGTGAGCGCCACAGGCGGCACAGCCTCACATGGGCCGCTCAGGTAGCCGTAGCCGAAGTCGCTGTAGCGGGCGTTGATCACCTGCGATGCGGCAGCCATACCCTCTGCGTTGCCGGCAGCCTGAGCCCGGTCGAAATCACGCAGAGCCTCATGAGCCACTTTACCGGAAACAATGCGGTCGGCCACCGATGGCACGCGGTATTCGTTGCCGCCGTTATCGACGCGGCGTCCTGAAAGAAGATCATTTATGCCGGGAACAAAAGCGTTGATGTCGCGGCTGCAAAGATAGGAAAGAACGGCGGGCACCTCAATGCGGAAAACAAAGGGGTCAACATTACCGCTTGCCGTGCAGCACGGTTTCACTTCGGGGTTAAGAATACCGATCACGGTGAATCCCTGACGGTTCTGTCCGTCGTATATACCCTCCATCGCCGCAAGTTTCATCGGCTGGTATTTTGCAACATCGACAGCCGAGCCATCGCCGCTCCACATAGTGACGAGAATGCCGATAGAGCCTACCCATGTCGCTACCTTGAAAGAGCGCACCGAAAATTCACGGTCGCGCTTCTTCATGAGCATCCAGCACGACACCGACATGACAAATACGGCACCGAGCACCCAACCGTTGGCAACGGCGTGGATAAATTTATGGATTGCGACAGGATTGAGCACCACGGCCCAGAAATCGGTCATAACGTTGCGCATCTGAGCGGGATCAAAAGCGACACCGGTCGGGTTCTGCATCCATGCATTCGCAATGAGAATCCATGCAGCCGACAACGTGGCTCCAAAGCCCGTGATCCATGTGGAAGCGAGGTGAAATCCCGGGCTGACCTTTCGCCAGCCGAAAAACATCACTACAACAAATGTAGATTCAAGGAAGAATGCGAGAATACCCTCGATGGCAAGCGGCGCGCCAAAAATATCGCCGACAAACCAGCTGTAGTTCGACCAGTTGGTACCAAACTCAAACTCAAGGATTATACCGGTTGCGACTCCCATTGCAAAATTGATACCGAAAAGGGTCATCCAGAATTTTGTAATAGCGAGCCATCGCTGGCTGCGCGTGCGGTAGTAGATGGTCTCCATCACACCCACGATCACCGCAAGCCCCAGAGTGAGGGGGACAAACAGCCAATGATAGATTGCGGTCATAGCGAATTGCGCTCTCGACCAATCGATCAATGATGATAAATCTTCCATGATGCGTTGTTGAAACGTTATGATGACAGGACACGACTCGGGATAGCCATGCAAGTATACAACATCCGCCGAAAAAGAAAAGTTCTTTTAACAAATGTTTTTTAACAC
>CAYSKE010000161.1:0-2450 GCA_964431465.1 uncultured Muribaculaceae bacterium
AGCTGCGGAGCTGCGAAACAAAGAGCGAAATTGTGTCGCTGCGCTGCAGCTCTATCCAAAGCGACATACTACACCGGGCTCCCTGCGGGGTCGCCCGGTGCTAACATTGTAACGCCGCCCAGCGGCGCTCCTCATCTATCAAAATAATGCCTTGTCAGGCATTCCCAGCCTACTCGCTTAACCTCGCGCTCGCGGCGAAGCCGCCCCCCGCTCAAAACTTTGCACCACTTTTTTGCGTTATATCTGCGAGGGATGTAATTCAAAAAGTTTCAAGCATGTGGTCAAGCCGTCCATACACATTCGACAGAGTCGTGCGCATCGTGTTTTCTTTAGCACTGTGCGTGGCGGCGATATGGCTTGTCGTAGTGCTCCGTCACGTCCTTCTTCCCTTCTGCGTAGCCGCCCTGATAGCCTATATTATCGAGCCGTGGGTGCGCTACAACCAGACGACCCTGCGGTTGAAATCGCGCAAGGTCGCAGTGCTTGTCACATGTGTCGAGAGCCTGCTGGCCGTAGGCATCATGTGCGTGATATTTGTACCGCTGATTGAAAAAGAGTGTGCGCAGATGTCGGCAATGCTTAGCTCCCGCGTCAGCACCGGCACCATCGGGCACTTCCCCGAGACCATCCACCGGCTCATCCGCGACCACCTCGACCTCGACAAGATCGCCCTGAAACTTGAGAGCATCAACACCATGAGTGCCCTGCGAGGCATGTGGGACACGCTCACCTCCGGGCTCAACGAGATCCTTGCTCTTCTTGGCTGGGTCATAGCTGTGGTCTATGTCTTTTTCATTTCGCTTGACCTCACCAAATACCGGGCAGACTTCTATAAATACACACCACGCCGATGGCTCCCCGCCGCGCAGTCGATAGCCCACGACGTCAGCTGGACCATGAACCGCTATTTCCGCAATCAGGCGCTAATCTCGCTCATCACCGGCCTCTGCTACGTCATCGGGTTCTCCATCGTCGGCATCCCCATGGCGGTGGCGATCGGCCTCATGAACTGCGTGCTGTTCATGGTGCCCTATCTCGTCTACATCTCCGTTGTGCCGGTCACAGTCATGTGCATCTTCCACTCCATGGCCACCGGCATCGACTTCTGGACGATATGGCTCGAGTGCATGGCCGTCTACGCCACGGTAGAAGTCTTCTCCGACCTCTATCTCACCCCCCGCATCATGGGTAAGGCTATGGGGCTGAATCCCGCCGTTATCCTCCTTGCGCTCTCGGTGTGGGGCACCCTCCTCGGCGTGCTCGGCATGGTCATAGCCCTGCCGGCAACGACCATCATCATCAAGTGGTTGAAGATATGGCTCGTTTCGATCGACCGATCGCAGCAAGGCGTCACATCACAAAACGCCTCAGAGCCTTCACCTTCATCATCGCCGCCACAATCAGGAAGCTCACAACCGTAGTCATCACGACATTCAGCACGAAGCGCAGACCCACCGGCCACCCTGTGGCATACATTATCTCGTAGCCCCACTGCACGATCGAGAAGTGGCAGAGATAAACACCGAACGACATGATGGCAAGCCGCGTTACAATCGGCGGCACTTTCACTTGCGAACGCTCCACCCAGATAAACACCGGAAGCGTCATCATCAGCACATTCAGGCTGCAGAACGACCAGAAAAGCTCGATCAGGATCCAGTTGCCGCTCGGCATCATCGACATGAAGCCTATCACCGTAGCAGCGAAACCTACCGCAAACATCGGTATTGTCACCGCAGCGAGCTTCCCGGCGCTGCAACGCACCGGATTACGGGCAAGATAGTGAGCCAGTATCATGTAGCCCATGAATCCCGACACATAGTAGAACGTGCCAAAACTGTTCCAGCTGCACACGCCCCAGAGCCCCATGGTGCCGTAGTTGCCCTGATAGCCCAGTGCAGGCGCAAAATATTGGATATATGGCGCAAGGAGGCTGAACACCCACAGCCCGAGCACCGTGCGTATGTCGCGGTCAGAGGCCGTTTCAAGCCAGCGGCTCACTATCGGCATAACCAGATAGACACCCAAAAGCATATAAAGATACCACAGAGGTATCGTGTCGTAGTTGAAATTGAAAATCCACGTATAGAGGTGATTCACGAGATTGTCAACCGTGAAAGGCCCCACAAGCGACAGATTGGCGGGATCAGTCCACACATAGTTATAGGCGACAAAATTGGCGATCGGCAACACGATCGACCAGAAAGCGAGCGGCCAGAGCAGGCGACCTATGCGCTTGCGGTAGAAACCGGTGAGGGTTACATCGCGTTTCACCGGGAGCAGCAGCACACCCGTCATCATTGCGAAAAGCGGCACACACGGCCTCACAAGACTCCCGAAAAAAGCACCGAGACGATACCCCGCTTCATCCACACCATAGAGAGCGTTGAAATGATCACAGCAGTGCGATATTATCACAAGAATGATTGCCAGCACCCTGAGCGCATCAA
>CAYSKE010000161.1:2550-4584 GCA_964431465.1 uncultured Muribaculaceae bacterium
CCGTCCCGCTTGTATTCCGGCGCTCAATCCACCACCGTCACCTCCGGCGGAGCCGTCACCGTCGTCTCCACCAGTCCGTCGGCATTGCGGCGTTGCGCGATCTTGATCGGGCCGTAGGGCGTCGGATACTCACCCTCCATCCATTCCAAGTCACCCAAATAAGGTCTCACCCTCACCTTGCGGCATCCCGGCTCAACGATCTCCACCCCGAGCAGATGGCGGCTCATCCACGCCGTCGGGCCGCTCGCCCATCCGTGGCACAAGCTGTGGCGGTGCCCCGTGTAGCAGTATCCGCCGAAATCAGCGTGAATATCATCCTCACCCTCACGCGGCAGCCGGTCGATAGGCCCCGCATTCTTAGCCCAGTCAAGATCAAAATCCTCCCAGAAAGTCGTCGCGCCGAGATCAAGCATTCCGCCCCAGAAATTGCGGATAATGTCAATCGCCTCATCCTTCCGTCCGGCTTTGGCAAGAGCCTCAAGCATGTAGTAACCCCCAAACGTCGAAAACCCCTTTGCTCCACCGCGGCTCACACACGACTCACACGCATTCTCAGCATCATCCGTTCCCGCAAGAGCCATCAGCGCCGCAGCCTGCTTCAGTCCGTTGTTAGGCTGCACCTTCCGTGCCATTCTCGCCATCACCTCGCGGCACTTCCCCGCACGCTCCTTGTCACCAAGCACATCGCTCAGCTGCTCCCCCGCCTTCATCGCCCACGTGATCAGCGCGCGGTAGCCCGCCTCCACCCCCACCGGGTCGGTGCTCGACGGCCAGTCGAGAAAACGCGACTCCGAAAGCCTCTCCGTCCCGTCCTCATCCACCAGACACTCTATCCGGTCGATCAGCCCCCCGATATATGCAGCGTGCCGGTCAAGAAACTCCCTGTTGCCCGACTGCATGAACCAGTCAAGCTGAATTATCAGATACCACAGCGAGTAAGCACTCATCCCGTTGAACCACTGCGGAAGCGGCCATTGCTCGCACGCAAGGTCGAGCGTCCGCTCCACCGTAGCGTCATCGCCGAACACCACCCCTATCGTCGAAGTCTCGGGATGCATGTCGCCGAGCCATATCAGCCTGTCGCGCTTCACCCCGTCCCACAGATAGTCCTGCATGCACAGATGCACCGTATAAGCCCCCGTGTTCCATATATCGTTCAACCGCTCGTCCGAGCATCTGAAGCTACCCTTATAGGGAATATCACGGTAGCGCATCACAGCCTCCACCTCCTTCAGATTCACCGTCACATCCTCCTCCAGCAGATCAATCCTTGCAAAACGGAACCCCGAATTCCCCACCTCGATCTGGCCGTAGAAAGGCACCGTCAGCACCATGTCGCGCATCGCATGATCATTCGTCGCCGTATTCTCCTTCATCCCCTCAGCCGCAGGCGTCGACTTCAGCTCGCTGCACGCCTCCGACACCGACTCCCCAAGCCTTATGCGCATCCTCGGCGTCACCGATGGCGAACATGCCGAAATCGTCAGACGCAGGCCACCCGTCAGCTCTTTACCGAAATCCAGCAGGATCGAAGCCGTCGAGTCCCCCCTCGACACCATGCGGCACATACCGCTGTTGAAGATATCCGACTGCCCCGTCCCCGGCACCAGCAGCCTCTCAGCGTCCGTCACATCCCCCGACACCGCCAGCACCCTTTCAGGCGTCACATACACCCGTTTAAGCTCATCCGCAACGATGCGTGCCGAGTCGCCGCGCCATGCGGCAGGCAGCGATTGAGCCGAAACAGGCAGCAGAGCCGACACAGCGGCAATGATCATAAAAAAGAGTCTCATGGCAAATTACAAAGAAATGTGTGGTGTATATGAACGATTCACCTGCAAAGATAGCATCCTCCGCCCATACATCCTGCGAAAATGGCCAAAAACCATCTTTCCTCAAAATAAATTTGTGAAAACCGAACCAAACCCCTATATTTGCACCGCAATTCCATCCGGTATTGCAGCGTTGACTGATAGTTAACAGGTCCTATAGCTCAGTTGGTCAGAGCACCTGACTCATAATCAGGGAGTCCTT
>CAYSKE010000162.1:0-4489 GCA_964431465.1 uncultured Muribaculaceae bacterium
ATAAAATTACTGAATGTGTCACAATAAATAAACCGATAGAAACCTTATTGTCGATTTACTTTGCTATGTCTAAAACTTAACCCACATTCATTTTACACATAAACAATGGAAAACGAAGCTGTTGTGAGCAAGCGAGCAAAGCATCTCGATAGAATGCGCAAGAAATATCCTGACAAGAACTTTGAAGATGACGAGGAGATTTTCGGCGCAATTTCCGACGATTACGACCAATACGAACAAGAGCTTAACGGGCATCGTGACCGCGAGAAGACCTTGTCGGATATGTTTGCCGCCGATCCCCGCAGCGCACAATTCCTTACGGACATGTATAAAGGAAACAGCCCGTGGGCAAGTTATATAAGGCTCTTCGGTCCTGAGCTGAAAGACAGCCTTGACGATCCGGAAACAGCAAAGCAGATAGCCGAGGCCGAAAGCGAATATGTGGAGCGTGTGGCCAAGTCAAAGAAGCTCGAGGAAGAGTATGAGGGCAACATGCAGACCACACTTGACAATCTCCGCACGTTTCAGGAGGAACGAGGCCTGAGCGATGATCAGATTGACGAGGTTGTCGCTGTGCTCATTGGTATTGTCAGGGATGGCGTGATGGGGAAATTTGCGCCCGAAACACTTGATATGATCCTTAAAGCTATCAATCACGATGCTGATGTGGCTGCCGCCGGCGAAGAGGGTGAAGTAGCCGGGCGCAATGCGAAGATTACAGAGGCTCTGCGCAAAAGCAGAAAGGGAGACGGCACAAATCCTATCGGTGGGAAGAACAACACACAGGGCGCAGCCGGACGCCAAAGACCGAAAAGCATCTTTGAAGAAGCTGCTGACGCAAGATGAGAAATGATGTGGCGGTAAAACTCCCGTCGAATCCGATAGGATCACCGAGTCCCGGAACTGCAGGGTTGCCCTCACAGTGCCACGGCGCACTTACAGTAAGCGCAATGGCATGCATGACGGGCGGCATAGGAGGCAGCAATATAATCCAATCATCGAAGAAATAAACAATTAAATATCATAAATATGGCAGAAATCAGTAATGACAATTCAGTGGTAACGGGTGGCACTCCCGCTACAACATCTCCCGGCCATGCCGGTCTTGATTCACAGGTGCCGGGCGCAGCAACTACCGTCAGTGCAGCCGCAGGTGCGACCGGCGGTATCGGTGCCGGCAACTTCATTGAGGTTGACGTCGACAAAGAACTCTTCAAGTTTGAGAGTGACGACACCCCTTTGATGCAGCTCATGTTGAATGCAAAGAAAGTTGAAGTGACCTCTCCAGAGATCGAACACTTTGCAATCGATGAGGCGCGTGCAAGCGTAGTCACCACGGCAGCCGTTGCCGGCGGCACGGCCAATGTTGCCGCTATCCCGCTTGCCAATACCGATCAGAAGCTCTTGCAGCCTTATGGCACGGTTCTGGTCAAGGGAGTTAACGGTTACACTCCTGACGGCCAGGCCGAGACACCCGGCAAAGACCTTATGCTGTTTGTGACAGACCGCGACAAGCTCTCAGGCAATCCTATCGCAATCGCCGTTAATGGCCCCAAGACTCAGAAGACCGATGAGTCATGCGTCATGCCGGCAATCCCCGCCGGCACAACTCTTGTTATTCTCTCCAACGCAATGTTTGAGACGCAGAAAGAGGTATTGCCCGATTTCGTTGTTCCCTCGCCTCAGAAAGTCTACGCCCAGAAGCGCGGCATGAACAGCATCACCAGCGATTACTTTGAGGCAGTCGCAAAGCGCATCCCGTTCAGCAAGGCACTGATCGCCGAGGGACAGATACGCAACTTCAAGGTCAAAGGCAACCGCACTCTTTGGTCGAGCCGTCCATCGAAGTTCTCGGTTGAGACATCACTCGGCCAGCAGACGGTTTATACCACCGAAGGTGTGCGCTGGCAGATCAAGCGTCATCTTGACCACGTAGGCAAATGGACTTACGAAGAGTTCATCTCGCTCCACAAGATGATCTTCACCGGCGAGGATGTGCCCAAAAAGGTCATTGCACTCTGCGGAAAGAACTTCCTCGAGAACATCCAGTGCATAGACTTCTCGAAGCATCCGGAGGTGAAGATCGGTGTCAACACCAATTCGCTGGGCTGGAAAGTCACTTGCATCACCAGTGTCTTCGGCGAGCTCGAATTCAAACTCGATCCGACACTTGACCGTCTCGGTTGGTCAAACTCTGCCGCAATCATCGCTTATGACCGACTTGTGCATTATGTCTACTCATCGGAGCATACGGGTTCGGAGCGCGTAGACGGCCATGAGGCAACCCGTGAGCATACCATCGTATGGGATGCGCTCGCACTCAAGGGCTCCTGCCATATATGGATCGACGGCGAGGGCGAATGTGCAACTGACGGAGCGATTGTATATGCCCTTTGGGACAGCGCAGAGGCTCCGGAATCGCCTGCAAAGAACAAAGTTTATGTCCTTGTAAATGATTGTCCCGGCATCAACGCTGCGGCAGTGTCCGGTCAGAGCTGGCAGTGGAATGGCACGACATGGGTTGAGTACACAGGCGTTATTGTCGCAGGCTAATCCTAAGCAGCATCATAACACTTAACGTCAAACCGGGGAGGCGGAGATGCAGACCGCACTTCGCTCTCCCCTTTTAATTATCAGATATGAAGAGAAAAAGAGTCACTTATGGTGTCTACAATCTGGTGGAACTTCATGCGCGCCTGAGTCTTGGTAAGGCTACCGTGAAAGTCGCATTCACCGGCGGTGCGATCACAACTTTGGGCATTACTCCCGCAACTCACACGACCAGCAACCCGATCATTCAGCTTGCAATCGAGAATAGTCCTGAGTTCCGATCGGGTAAGATCAAAATTGTGCGCACTTATCCTCTTGAGGGAGAGGTGGAGATCGAGCGCAATCCTGTGACAACACATTCGGTACCGATGGCGGCGACCGATGTCTCAATTTATGCCAAACCTGACTATGTGGCAACAGGCGGAAACACCCTTAGTGGAGCGATCAATCCCGTAGTCGCCGAAAGCAATCACGAACCTGAAAAGGTTAATGATGATCCCGTAGCGGAGGAGTCAGAGACTTGCATTGCCGGTGAGATCTCGGCTGTCACACCTGAGAGCAACGAAGCCGAGACCGGTGTAACGAAGGTGGAAGTGCATTGCAACGATGATGCCAAAGATTACCTTGAGGCACATTTCGGCGTAAAAAGGAGCACGCTGATGAATCGCGCCATGATTCAGTCTACCGCCGCTCAGCACAAGGTGGAATTTGTGTTTGTGTAAATAATAAGTTCCGGGAAGATGGCAGTAGTACAGACGCAGACAAGAAGTGCCGGGACAATCATGAGGGATGTCAGGGTGGCAATGGATATGAATGCACGGTCTAAAGCATTGCTTGACCAAGGCGACATTGACACCCTGACGCTCGATGATATTATTGTCTCTAAAATTATTCCCGGGGTGAAACGTATTCAGCAGCTTGCTCCTTCATGGATGATAACATGCGGCATACAGGCTCAGAACAACAGTATCGCATGGGAATCGGACAGGTCAAGCTGTTTCGGTGGCGTTATACATCTTCCTGAGTCATGTATGCGGGTGTTGTCTTTTCAGATGAGCGACTGGGTGCGTCCTGTTCAGTCGTTCATCACGCCGCTTGACGCAACCTACGATCTCCAGTTTTCGCGATATGGAGGGATAAGGGGTAATTGGCAAAAGCCGGTAGTTGCTGTGAGAATCGGCACTAACTCCCGTCAGCTTGAATTCTTCTCATGCAAAACGAAAAATGCGACAGTAAAGGAATTTGTATATCTCCCCTACCCTGTCATTGACAGCGAAGGAGGAGTAAGCCACATCTCCGGGGAATGCTATGAGGGGATAATATATGAAATCGCTGCGCTCACCTATGAGACCATCGGAGAGGTCGAGATGGCAAAGCTGTTTTTTGTCAGAGCGCGCGAACTTGTAAATCTCTAACGGGTTGTCGGGCATGGATGAGGAGTGGAAAGAGATTGCCAAATGGCAGGATGACTCTAACGTTGATTATGACTTCGGCAAATTTGCGTCGGCAGATGAGCATGTGAGTTTTGAATCAGAGGAAGTGAGCCTTGATGTTGAGGCTGACACAAAGAGTGTAGCCGAGACATACGCCACAGCAAAAAACGAAATATATGATCACATCGATAAATGGGATAATGAATTTGCCGTTGCAGATGATGATCACACAGAACGTCATACCCATAATGGCGACTTAGAGATCAAGCGTAATATTTTTGTCGGAGGTAATGCCGTTGTTCAACAGGACACGTTACATGAAAAAGATGTGCTGATAAAAGGATGGCTTGTCGCTCCTAATATATGGGGACTGCGACGTAGAGTCCTTGACATTATCGATGCCTCAAATATATTAAAGGACTTTATAACCATTAATGATCTTCCTGATCATTCAAATTACGCTCTGAGATCAGAGATCCCCAGTGTCGTAGGATTCGCCACTCAGA
>CAYSKE010000163.1:0-4471 GCA_964431465.1 uncultured Muribaculaceae bacterium
ATGTTGAGCGTAAACGCCGACTCACTGTCGTTGAACGCGGCCATGAGCTCCCCTTTCACTGTCGGCACCACGGCGGTGGCATACTCGAGCCCCGACGGCATCGGGGCGATCTCCACCACCTCATAGCCGGGCGCAAGCGGACGCACGCCGCACACATACTGCGACAGCAGCGTCAACGTGCCGCCGCTCCACGCGTGGTTGGTCGTACCGCCGCCATAGCCATCAGTACCTATCCCCCACCCTTCCCACAACGTGGAGTGCCGTTCGTCATTGACCATTGGCCCGAAACGCTCCCTCGTGCGGGCAAGTGCCTGCTCGCCGCGACCCATCATGAAAAGCGCCTCACCCACATATTTCTCCATGTAGGGGCTCGCCCAGAATGTCGTGGCAAACACATCGGCGATCGCATCATGCTTGTCCTCATCGGCGAGTCCGGCAACCACAGCAAGCGCCTGCACGCGGTCGTCGGTATCCTCGGTGTAATCGGGCGAACGATATGCTTTACCCGTCCAGAACACACGGTTGAACGCTTCCTTAAGCTCCGACATCTCCGAGGCAATAGAGTCGGCTTCGGCCGTGCGGCCAAGAGCCTGCGCCATGTTCTTCTGCCCGTCGAGCGCAATGTAGTACCAAGCGTTAAAGAGTGCTCTCTTGTCGATATTCATGCCCCAGTCGCCCCAGTGCCATCCTCCAGTACGCGGCTGTATGGTGCCGTCGGGCTCAAGGTTCCATATCGCCAGATATTTCGACACGCCGTCATAGAGATCCCTTATCGGCTCAATGTCGCCGGTGTTTAGGTAATAGTTCCAGAAGCCGTAACGCCCCACCGACGCAAGCATCTGCCCCGGAAGCTCTTTCTCCCAGTTGCCCGCCGGCACAGGCGCAAATATGGAGCTGTCGGGACGCTGCCAGTTTATCAGCTCATACATCCCTTTCTTCATCAGCAGGTGGCTCGAGGGGGAGAGAGCGTAGAATGCCTCACCCGACTCATTGACCGCGTCGCCCCACCACTGCGCGCGCTCGCGGTCGGGGCAATCCATGTAGGTGTCGCGCATCGTCACATAGAGAGTGCGGCGAGCCTTGTCCCATATCTTGTTAAGAAACTCATCATTGCTGCTGAACGAGCCTGCGAAATCCGTGTCATATCCCGTTTCGAGATACTTCACTTCATTCACCGTCACCCCCTCGGGAACGGTGTAGATCACATATTCACCGTTCATCCAACCCGGGTTGAGATAGGTCTGCTCGCCGTCGCGGGTGATGTACTGAGCGAACACGTTGGGCTGACTGCCACCCATGTAGTGATCGGTGCGTATGTCGATACTGAGCCCCTCGGGAGCGGTAACGCTCATGTAGGGCATCGCATGACAGTTGTAGGGCAACCGGGCGTAGATAGTGTCGGCGCCCTCACCCTTGCGGTGCTCCACCTCCACGTAATCGTTAAGCCCCCGGTTGCGCCACTGCGGTATCACCCTGTCGTGAAGTGCGCCCCACGGTGCATCTCCTTCCACACCTATCTGCTTCGCCTCAGGCCATTCGGCATTGTAGCTTGCGATCCAGTCCACCATGTCCTTACGGGCATCGAAACCGATGTTGGATTCCGGCAGTCTGAAATTAGGTTCCTCACCTTCAGGAGTAAAGAATGCGGGATGAACCGTAGCGACCCATGTGCTGTCGCTCTTCAGCAGCTTGCTGTCGACAAACAGGGCTGCCTCTCCCGACGACTTGTGGGAGAATCCCTCCTTGCCGAAATACCACAGCAGCACCGAAATGCAGTTTTCACCTTTCGACAGATAAGGCGCGATATTCACCTGATCCATATAGGTGTCGTCGGGCGTAGGCCCGCGTTTCACTCCCCCCTCGGTTATCACCGGCTCGCCGTTGATATAGAGCCAGTATTTACTGTCGGCAGCGATTCTCACAGGCAACGACTCCGGCACCTTTTTCACATCCAGCTCCTTCTGGAAGCAGATCCATGTGTTTGGCTCATTGCCGTTGTTTTCAGCAGTTATCCAGTAGGCGTTTCCGGTGTCGGCACACGAAGTCAGCAGGCCTATCCCTGCGGCTAAAGCCGTGAGGCTTAAAACGACTGATTTCATCACTGCTCTTTTTTTACGGTTTAGGCTGTTTCATTTTCAGGCCGCTACCCGTATCCTCGATGTCGAAAATGCGGGCGCGCTCCATCCCCGACGGTGAGTTGGGCACATGTATCACCAGATGAAGTTCGCCATCAAAATCCTTGAAGAGCATGCCATGACCTCCGTCGCGGTTGAAGAGCGGCTCCTCAATCTGTTTCCACGGGCCCATGATCTTACCGGTGGTCGATTCAGCCACACCGATAGCATATTCGCCATTCATAAAGCTCGACCAGATCATGAGCAGTTTCCCATCCTTAGTGCGGTAGAGGAAACATCCGTCGGTCACATAGCTGCCGTTGGATGAGCCGGTCGACCATTTGGCAGCCGAAGCGTTGAAGAGACGCACAGGATTACCCACCCGTTCCGACAGGTCGTCCGACAGTCTCACCACGTTCATTCCACCATCTACGGTCTGAACCCACTCGTGGCAGTAAACCATATAGGGCACACCGTCTTCCACCCAGAGCGTCCCGTCGAGAGCCATCTCGTCGATCGGAGTCGCAGGCATGCGGGTCAGTGCCTCAAACGGCCCTTCGGGTGAATCGGAGCGGAAAATCTGCGTGCCGCGGTAGGTGTAAGGCGACCATCCCTCCTTGCGCCCTTTCCACTCGATGTCGGTGTTGATGGTGGCGAAAAGATAGTATTTGCCGTTGTGCTTGTGCACTTCGGGAGCCCACACCGAGCCGGTTATCCAGTTGTCGGCAGGCACGGCGCACACCTGAATCGGGCCGTCCCAGTCGCGTAGATTGCTGCTTCTGTACACCGCCACACCGCCACGCCTGTTACCCGACTCATCTTTTACCGAGCTTGAGCAATACATGTAGTAATTACCCGATGCCGAATCGGTGAGAATAAACGGGTCGCGGATGTGGATATCCTCGATCGGAGTTGTGGCTCCGGCACTCAGCGCTCCCGCTGCCATGCAGAGCGCAAATAGCAGTTTTTTAATTTTCATGTGATTTATGATAGGTTTATTTGATTTAAGTAAGTCGTGGAAATCTGCTTTATATTATCGTTCGGTGCCGTCTATATGGTGAGGCTCGTCAAGATGCATTATCATGCGTTTTTTCACCTTTATGCCGCGCATACCGTTGTTGATTATGCTGTCAACCTCCTGACGGTTGTCGAGAGCGTGGTGCAACGTAAACGGCAACACGGCCGTCTCCGTCACAAAAGCTACCGGAAGAATACTCTCCATGATATGCCCCGGCTCCGGCGCATTGTCCATCGAAGCGTATTTGTCGCGTGTGATCGAGATGAAGGCAGTGTTGAGTCCCACCCCCTGCCGGTCGAGCCACCAACCTTTGGGCAGACTGACGGGCTCCGTATGCTCGGTTATGTCGGTCGGTGCAGGGAAACTTATCAGATGCGAGCGCGAGGCATCGGTCTGCACCGGCACGTAGGTCGAGAAATCACCGTTCATGCGGTAAATCACCGCCTTTGGAGCCGCGCTTGCTGTTTTCGCTCTGCTCTCGGTGGTGAAAGTCGTGGCCGATCCCCGGTCGCCCGAGGTGCGGCATCCTGCGGCAAGCAGTAGCAGCCCGATGGCGGCGAGAGCCGTTTTTCCGTTAAGCAGGTGACTGAATTTGCTGTTCATTTCTATGTGTGTTTTTTTGTATGTAATAAAATCCGTTCTGGCAGGTTATTTGTTCATGCTGTCCAATATGCTTTTCACGATCACCTCCGGCTGATTACAGCTGATGATGTATTTCCGTCCCGAGTTCAGTTCGATCAGAAACGTGTCTTTCCACTTACCCACATAAGCGAAATATTTACCAATCTCGCGACTGCGGAACCATCCATAGTAACCGAAGAAGCCACCGCTGCCGCAGATGCGCACGTCCCCCATAGTCGTCTGAAACAGGCACACATTCTTAATCTCGCTCACCGGTATATGCTTCGGCGTGAGCAATCGCCTTATCGCCACATTGCGGCGGTCGACAGTCACTGCCACAGGGCTATAGTAAAACGCACTGATGATGCAAATGCCGATGCAGGTGAAGAGTATCACCGGTGTGTGCAGCGAGTCTGCCCAGAACGCGATGCCGGCGAAAACCAGACATATCACTATCGTGATTATAGTGACATATCGGCTCCATGACACATGGCGTGTTATCTTATATCGTGTATCCATATCTATAAAACATATTATTAAATAAAAATGCTTCCGCAATTTACTTAAAAAAAGTATATCGCGGAAGCGAAAATGACCACTCGGAATTAAAATTCCGCTTATTCGTTCATTGTGCGCAGGAGTTCGTCGTTGTCGGTCGTGCGTTCCATGCGGTCTTTGATAAACTCCATTGCCTCGATCGAGTTGCGGTCGCTCAGGA
>CAYSKE010000164.1:0-4325 GCA_964431465.1 uncultured Muribaculaceae bacterium
GTGTGAAAAAAATTTAAGGGGGGATTAAACTTGGAGGGGTTACGGGAGTCTATAAAGTGTAGGTTGCCCCGGACGGGGGACTGTCAATGAATCAAATTAACGGAACAGTGGAAAAGAAAAATATATTCAATGGCAAGAGCACGGGGGAGCAACTTCCTGAGGTGCTGGAGCGTATCGGCAGAAGCGACGGCCTGACGGTGCCTGAGGGGTATTTTGCCGACTTTGCCTCGCGCATGGAGGGGATGCTTCCGCTGAACCTTGAGGCTGAGGCTCCGCAGCGGTCATACGCGGCTCAGAAGCGCACGCTCTGGACGCGTGTAAGGCCGTATGTGTATATGGCTGCTATGTTTGCAGGGGTGTTCTGCATGACCAAGATGTTTGGCATCATGGGGCAGGTGGACACGCTCGACATGCGCATCGACCGTAATCCTGTGATGCTTGCAGCGCTGAGCAATCAGGAGTTTGTGGATGACTATTTAGGTAATGATATCAACGACAGCGAGCTGCTCGACGAAATGTGGTCGGCCGGCTTTGATGCTTCGGAACTTGAGGATTTCTAAGGTAAAAAAGATATAATGAAAGTCTTACATCTGTTTTTGTTTGCCCTGCTTGTATCGCTTCCGGGCGTGGCTCAGAACCGCGACAAGAAGCCTGAAGGTGGCAAGGAAAATTTCGAGAAATGGTTTAAGGAGGTGCGTGAGTTCAAGCACAAGTATATGGTGAAGGAGCTCGGCCTCAAGGATGACCAGAAGGAGGAGTTTTTCAAAATCATGGATCGCATGGAGGATGAGTGCGGCGAAGTGAACCGCACTGCCCGCGACATGGAGCATGAGGTGCGCGACAAGGGAGATAAGGCTACGGAGGCTGACTATGAGAAGGCTTCTCAGATTTTCTTTGAGCAGAAGCAGAAGGAGGCTGAGATCGAGATGAAGGCCTACAAGGAGTTTAAGAAGGTGCTGACTCCTGAGCAGCTTTTCAAACTGAAGAATGCTGACTGGAAGTTTAACCGCGGGCTCATGGATAAGCATAAGCGGCTGAAAGCCGGTGACGGGCAGCAGCACAAGATGCCTCGCCGGGAGGAGAAAAAGAAGTAGGCTCTGCTGAAGGTGCCAGGAAGGGGATAATTGCAGGATAGATAGCTCTCAATGACTGGCCGACAGCCTCATGGCGGTCGGGAGGGAGGATCTGCGCCGTGGCGAAGCTGTGGAAATGCCGCGGCAGGAGGTCTATGCTGCAAAAAATCAGGGAAAAATATATAACCAAGTCATAAAATGTCAGTAACAGTAAAATCGTTAACGCGCTTGTGGATTGTGGCGGCAATGCTTATCGCCTCTCTGCCTGCGATGGCCTACAACGTGAAGGGCACGGTTGTGGATGCGGCCGACAAGAGCGGCATGGCGGAGGCGACAGTGCGTCTGCTCCACGCAAAGGACAGCACTTTCTACAAGGGTGCGGCGGCCGATGTGAACGGCGCTTTTGAGTTCAAAGATGTGAAGAATGGCAAGTATATCATCGAAGCTACCTATCTTGGCTACGACAAGGGGTTTGCGGATGTGACGGTGAAGGGTGCCAGTGTGAAGGATGTGGAGGTCGTGATGACCGAAAGCTCGATCATGCTTGCCGAGGCCACGATCACGGGTGTGCAGACTCCTATAAAGGTGATGCAGGACACGGTGGAATACAATGCCAACAGCTACACGACGCAACCCAATGCTGTAGTGGAGGATCTGCTGAAGCGTCTGCCGGGCGTGGAGGTCAGTGATGACGGCGGTATCACGGCCAATGGCAAGACGGTGTCGAAAATCCTTATCGACGGCAAGGAGTTTTTCAGTGATGACCCTAAGGTGGCATCGAAGAATCTGCCGGTCGACATGGTGGACAAGCTTCAGGTGGTTGACCGCAAGAGCGAACTCGCACGGATGACGGGCGTTGACGATGGCGAAGATGAGACGGTGATCAACCTGACGGTGAAGAAGGGAATGCAGAAGGGCTATTTCGGCACCGTGCTCGCCGGCTACGGCACCGATGACCGCTACACGGTGAACTTCAATCTCAACCGCTTCTGGGACGGCAATCAGATCACTCTTCTCGGTAACGCCAACAACGTAAATGAGCTCGGTTTCACCGACAGCAACGGCAACCGTTTCGCCCGTTTCGGCGGTAACCGCGGCATCAACAACTCGCAGGCGTTCGGTCTTAACTTCAACGTGGGCAACGCCGAGATTTTCAGAGTCGGAGGTAACGTGATGTACAGCCACAGCGACCGCAACACCCGCACGCGCCAGAACCGCGAGTATCTCCTTGATGAAGATTCATACACGTCGAGCTCGCTTAACTCGGCAGATGACAAGGGAAATAACTTGCGTGCCGATTTCCGCATGGAGTGGAATCCCGACTCGTTCAATAAGGTCGATTTCCGTCCGCGTTTCTCCTACAACTCAAATGACTCGTGGCAGGATAATTTCAGCCACACCGGAGGAAAGAACGAAAGCCTGAGTCGCTCTAACTCAAATGGTGATTCCTACGAGGTTGGCGGCCGACTGATCTACAATCACAACTTCCGTCAGAAGCGCGGCCGCTCGTTCTCGGTGTTTGCCAACTACTCGATGAGCAATGTGCATGAGTATTCGACAGACTACAGTTATTACAAGTATCTCTATGAAATGACTGAAGAAGATACGCAAGACTGGGAGTCGTATGATCAGTACACGAAAAACCATAATTGGAATAACTCGATTGGTGGACGTGTGAGCTGGACAGAGCCGATAGGTGATGTGAAGAACGGTAATTTCCTTACGTTCTCCTACAATGCCTCGATGCGTTGGAATAATTCCGACAAATTTGTAAGCCAGCTTGACGCTGTCGGTCTCAGCTCCGATTCGTTCTGGGATTATATGCTGCATGGAACGCTTTATCAGGTGCCTCAGCCTATCTGGGGCAATAATGAGGCTGTTCCGGTAGATAGCCTGTCGAGCCAGTATCGCTATAACTATTTCAATCAGGAGATACGCGCCGGCTATAAAAAAGTAAGTGCCAAGTCGAATTTTGAAGTTGGACTTGCTCTTGTGCCTCAAATGTCGAAAGGACGTGAACTCACCGGTTCAAAGGCTTCAATTCCTGAAAAATGGTATTGGAATTACGCTCCCTTCCTGCGTTACCGCTACAAGTGGACCGGGATGCGCTCGCTGCAAGTCATGTATAACGGACGCTCGAGCACGCCTTCGATGCGTCAGTTGCAGCCGGTTGCCGACACTTCTGATCCCATGAATATCATTCAGGGTAATCCTAACCTGAGCCCGTCGTTTAATCACGGTCTTAACATCCGCTTTCAGGATTTCAACGGTGAATCACAGCGTTCGTTGATGTTGATGGGTGACTTGTCGATGACACAGAATTCAATCGTGTCGCGCACCGACTATGATCTTGTTACCGGTGGTCGCCGCACTACTTATGAGAATGTCAACGGAGTGTGGAGCGGACGATTGATGAATATGTTTTCGATGCCTTTCCGCAACAAAAACTGGCAGTTCAGCAACCACATCTTCACCAACTTCAATCAGAATGTAGGTTATCAGCAGTCGCAGGGTGGAATGGCACAGAAGAACACCTCACGCTCGCTCATGCTTGCCGAGAGTTTCTCGATAGCATTCCGTCCGAGTGGTCTTGAGCTGTCGCTGCGTCCGGAATACCACATGCAGAAGACGTGGAACACACTGACGATGACCAACAGCAATATGCTGATCCATAACTATGGAGGACGGTTTGACGGCACATGGTACACCAACTGGGGACTCGTGCTGAGCACCGATCTCAAGTACACGGCATCAACCGGATATTCGGCTGGCTACGACCAGAATAGCTGGATGTGGAATGCTCAGATAGCTTATCAGTTCCTTGCCGGCAAGTCGGCAACAATAGCCGTGAAGGTCTACGACCTGCTGCAGCAGAACCAGAATGTGATGCGCAACGTGACGGCCAACTATATCGACGACACGGAGTACAACTCGCTCACCCGCTACTTCATGGTGACGTTCACCTACCGCTTCAACACCTTCGGCAAGAATAAGCCTAAAGGTGCGCAGGAGGGCTTCGGTGGCCCCGGTGGTCCTGGCGGACGTCCGATGGGTCCTCCTCCCGGCGGAGGCTTCGGCGGCGGACGCGGACGCTTCTAATTATCCCCCTCTCAATATCGGAAGAAGGCGCTCCCGGAGAAATCCGGAGGCGCCTTCTGATGTTTTTGTGATGTCGCGTTGATTATTTCACGAAGAAGTCGGTGATGACCGATGCGTGATCCGACGGCCATGCCACGCCGTGGTGGGCAAATG
>CAYSKE010000165.1:0-4274 GCA_964431465.1 uncultured Muribaculaceae bacterium
TGGGGCGCTTTCAGGCTCGCGACTGGAGTGTGGAACGACGATGTGAAAGGCGCAGATGCCAAGGCAGCCTTTCAGCGCAGCATGATTTTCCCGATAGGAGAGCCCAACACAGCTTATGCCAAATACTTTATCGGCAACAGCTATCTTGCCCCCATCTCAACGGAACAGATACCTTTCTTCAACGTGACTTTTGAGCCTGGATGCCGCAACAACTGGCATATCCACAAGGCGGAGAAAGGTGGCGGGCAGATGCTTGTAGGCGTTGCCGGGCGCGGATGGTATCAGGAGGAGGGGAAACCTGCGCAGGAGATCCTGCCGGGTACCGTCATCCACATCCCGGCCAATGTGAAGCACTGGCATGGAGCTGCGGCCGACAGCTGGTTCTCGCATCTGGCGTTTGAGATCCCCGGAGAAAAGGGGGAGAACGTGTGGCTCGAGCCGGTGAGCGACGACGCTTATAATCAGTTAGGTAAATAATTCTGTCAATGACTTGCGTGCCGGCGGATGCTTCCGCTGCACGTGCGGGCGAAAAGTGCCGGTAATCTTCCGGCATTTTTCGCCTGTCGTTTTTACAGAGTGGAGGAATATATCACTGTGAGTGTAGAAATGATGGCTTTTTTTGCGTATGTGACGGAGAGTTAGTATATTTGAGGGCAAACAATACCTTCAGTTGGAAAAAGATCACATTAAAATCCAATCATAGAATGAATTTAAAGACAATCACGGTGGTTGCAGGTCTTGCGTCGGCTCTTGCTGCAGGATGGGTGATCACCGGTTGCCAGGAAGCCTCGGCAACCGCCGATGAGCCTGTGAAGACGCTACGTGCGCCAGCTTATCCGCTTGTGACGATCGACCCCTATACCAGTGCGTGGTCGGCAGCCGATAACCTTAATGATGACGTTGTGCGCCACTGGACGGGCAAGCCTTTCCCGCTTCTCGGTGCAGTGAAGATCGACGGAAAGGTCTACCGATTCATGGGTGCCGAGCAGCCGATTCTGGAAACTCTTATTCCCACAGCCCAGAACGGCGAATGGAGCGGTGTCTACACCACAACAAAGCCCGATGGCGAATGGTGGGCTACTGACTACAAGACTACTTCGTGGAAAAACGGTCAGGCTGCTTTCGGCTCGATACCCGACGAGCCTCTGGCAAAGACAAAATGGGATACCCCCGAGATATGGGTGCGCCGCACGATCACTCTCGACGAGGATCTGACAGGCAAGCCTGTTTATCTCCACTACTCGCACGACGATGATGCCGAGATCTATGTGAACGGCGTGCAGATCGTCAGAACCGGCAACAATGCCGCTAAGGATCAGACTGCAGCTCTGCCGGCTGAGGTTGTCGCCACTCTCGTCAAGGGTGAGAACGTGATCGCCGCACACTGCCGTGACCGCGGTGGGCTTGCATTCATCGATTTCGGTCTCGACATGGCTAAGGAGAACACTGCATCGTTCACTACTGCCGCCAAGCAGACCTCGGTTGTCGTAGAGCCGATGAACACAATCTATAAGTTCGACTGCGACGATGTTGAGCTGACTGTGACTTTCACCGCTCCCATCTTCCTTGACAATCTCGATCTCGTGAGCCGTCCGGTCAACTACCTGACCTATGATGCCAAGAGCAAGGATGGTAAGAAGCATGATGTGGATTTCTACTTCGAGGCAGGCAAAGAGTGGGCTGTGAACGTCAGCTCGCAGCAGACCGAGTCGTCGGTTGAAGAGCTCCCCGACAATCTCATAGCTGTCACCGTGGCAAATGTGGAGCAGAACCCGCTCAACCGTGGCGGCGATGATCTCCGCATCGACTGGGGACGCTTCTACATGGCAGCCAACAAGTCGAATGCTTCGGCTTTCCTTTCCGACAGCTTCTCGACCCGCAAGGCGTTTACAGGCGAGAACACCGAGGTCGTTCCCGGTGACTTCGTAGGGCTTACAGTTGACTGCGGTGAGACCAAGAATGCCAACGGCTATATCCTCCTTGCCTACGATGATGTGTATTCGATCCAGTATTTCGGCGATAATCTCCGTCCCTACTGGAACCGCAATAATGACTCCAGCATAGGCGCGCAGATCGCAGCCGCCGCACGCGACTACGACAAGCTGATGAAGGAGAGCAAGAAGTTTGACAAGCAGATGGTGAAGGAAGCCGAAGAGGTGGGCGGAACCGCTTATGCCGAACTCTGCGCACTCGCTTACCGTCAGGCTATCACAGCTCATAAGCTCGTTGAGGCTCCCAACGGTGACCTGCTCTGGCTCTCAAAGGAGAATTTCTCCAACGGCTCTATCGGTACGGTCGACGTGACCTATCCCTCGGCACCGATGTTCCTTCTCTACAATCCAGAGCTTGTGAAAGGTCTGCTCAATCACATCTTCTACTACAGCGAAAGCGGCAAGTGGACCAAACCTTTCCCCGCACATGACGTGGGTAAATATCCTCTGGCCAACGGCATGAGATATGGTGCCGACATGCCGGTCGAGGAGGGTGGTAACATGATCATTCTCTGCGCCGCTCTGGCTCAGGTAGAAGGCAATGCCGACTATGCCGCCAAGCATTGGGACACACTCACCACATGGGTTGATTATCTTGCCGAGTTTGGTCTTGATCCCGATGAGCAGCTCTGCACCGATGACTTCGCCGGTCACTTTGCACATAACACCAACCTGTCGATCAAGGCTATCATGGCTATCGCCTCCTATGCCCGTCTCGCCGAGATGCTCGGTAAGCCCGAGGTTGCCGACAAATACATGTCGATGGCTAAGACGATGGCGGCGCAGTGGGAAACCATGGCAAACGACGGTGACCACTACCGCCTGACTTTCGACAAGCCCGACACATGGAGCATGAAGTACAACCTTGTGTGGGATCGTCTGCTTGGCTTCAACATCTTCCCGACTCAGATCGTGGAGAAAGAGATTCCCTACTATCTCTCAAAAGCTAACACCTACGGTGTGCCTCTCGACAACCGTCAGACCTATACCAAGACCGACTGGATCGTGTGGACAGCTACTATGGCTCCCGACAAGGCTACTTTTGAGGAGTTTATCCTTCCGGTCTACAAGTTTATGGACGAGACCGAGAAGCGCGTTCCGATGAGCGACTGGACGTGGACCGACAAGCCCGCACACCGTGGCTTTGTTGCCCGCTCGGTGGTCGGTGGCTACTGGATCAAGATGCTTGAGCCGGTACTTCTTGAGAAGATCAAAAAATAACGTAATAGTAATTTTTCATAAAAATGTGTTGCGGAGTCGTGGCTGTGAAGTTACGGCTCCGGTTTTTTAATGTGCTTCTTAAAGTTGCGGAATGAGAAAGATTGCGGTTGTCATAAATTCGCTTAAGAACGGTGGTGCCGAGAAACAGGCCGTTTTACTTAGTCGTGTGCTTGCCGAACGGTTTGAGGTGAAAATCATCGTGATGCGCCCGTCCGAGGGTATGTCGGAAAAGCTTTTGTCGCTGATAGATGGAAGCACGATCGACATGCTTGCCTTGGGTAGCGACGGGCGCAGGGGCGGTTTGCGGGGACTCTGCGATATCTTCGGCGAGTGGAAGCCCGATTGTATCTTCTGCTACCTCACTTATGCCAATTTAGTGGGGGCGCTTGCCGGACGCATTTGTGGCGTTAGAGCCATCTGGCAAGGGTTGAGGAATGCTTATATTCCGTTAGGTAAAATACCGGCAGAATGGCTGGCAAACCGGCTGTCGACCGGCGCGATACTGAACAATCATGCGGGACTCGTTTTTTTCAAACGTCATGGACTCGGAAATATAAAAGTTATAGAAAACTGTTTCCCCGATGTGCGCAGTCCGCGCCGGCGTCCGGTCGGCGATATCGTCAGGGTCGTGACGGCTGCACGTTTTGTTAAGCAAAAAGATTATCCTGTCGCTATCGAAGCTTTTGCACTTGCTCTCAGGCAGATGCCTGAATTGTGTTACCGCATAATCGGTCATGGCGAGGAGGAAGCGGCAATACGACGGATTTTGAATGACCGCGGTATAGCCGACCGTGTGGAGATAATAGTCGATCCGGGCGATGTGCGACGCCTTGTGGATGAGTGCGATATATATCTGTCGACTTCACGATGGGAAGGCACAAGCAACTCTATTATGGAGGCTATGGACAGCTCGCTCCCTGTGGTAGCTACCGATGCAGGAGATAACGGCCGGCTTGTCGAAGATGGTAAAAATGGTTATATCAAGGAGGTGGGTGACGTGGAGGGAATTGCTGACGCTTTGGTTGAGCTCGCCCGCTCGCCGGAGCTGCGTAATGAGATGGG
>CAYSKE010000166.1:0-4243 GCA_964431465.1 uncultured Muribaculaceae bacterium
GCTGATGTTCAAGGAACTATGTGCACGATCAAACTTGAGTTTGATGACGACAACAATTATACCGACGGCGATTTCGTCATGATCGAGAACTCTTTAGCTGCCGACACGGTTGCAGCTGCCGGTCTGAAAGATGTGGCAACATCTTATTCAGAAGGAGATTTCCGCAAAGAGTCGAAACAGATCAATGGTGTAAATGTGGAATATATCATTCTGACTCCAGATGCCGATGATGTGCTTGGCGCAGCATCTTCAACTCCTACATATCTGATCATCAATCCTGATCAATCGCTGACTCTTGTTAATTCAAGTATTGAGATGCCGGCAAATCCTGAATTGTACACACTCACGGTCAGATAATTTAGAAGTAAAAGTCGCATGCGTTGCATGCTCAGGACGCTGATAGTCAGGAGGACGCACGAGCCGTGCGTCCCTACGCTTGATGCAATATCCCGCCATGAGCAAAACTCTTGTGGCGGGATTGTTATTGCATAGGGGGTGGGGAATCGCTTGTATTGTTATTTTATGGCGGCTTCTACGGCTTCTTCGGGGGTATTGGCAACGAACCAAAGCCTCTTACGGGATGGGCGCATGAAATGCTGACGTGCTATGCGGTCAAGCATTTCAAACAGTGGGTCATAAAAGCCGTTAGTGTTGAGTATGACGATGTTGCCTTTGTAGAGGCTCAACTGCCGCCATGTGATTATCTCCATGAGCTCGTCGAGCGTCCCCACTCCGCCGGGGAGCGCTATGACTCCGCTGCTCATCTCGGCCATCGTGCGCTTCCTTGTGTGCATGTCAGGGCACAAAATCATCTCGGTGAGTGAAAGATGGTGCCACTCGCGCTCAACCATAAACTCAGGGAGCACTCCTATCGCCGCTCCACCGGCCGACAAAGCCCCGTCGATCGCGGCTGCCATGAGCCCACCGCGTCCACCTCCGCTCACAAGAGAATATCCCTTGCGCGCAATCAACTCGCCAACAGCAAATGCATCGCGATGATAGACCTCGGCGATTCTGCTGCTTGACGCTCCATAAATGCATATTGCTTTATTTTGCAGCTCCATGCCGTAAATTTACAAATTATTTCAACGCCAACAAATCTTACCGGCGCATGGTGTGGTCATTTAACACATACACCCTACAAGGGATTTTTGTAATTTTGCATAAAATTATGGTTAGTGATGTCAAATAGAAGTCTAAGGTTTACAAAAGAACAAGTTATCTCGTTTGCATGGCAGCATGTGATGCTGCTGGTATCGCTTTATTTCATGACTTTGGGTGTGGCAATGTGTGTGCGCTCCGATCTTGGGAGCAGCGTCATCTCCTCTTGTCCGCTGGCTTTCACGCTTGCCGGTGCCGAGGGGCAAGTTCCGCAACTCACACTTGGCACCTACACCAACATACTGAATGTACTGCTTGTCGTGGGTCAGGTCATAGTGTTGCGCCGCCGCTTCAAGGCAGTGCAGTTGTTTCAGCTGCTGATAGGCTTTGTGTTCGGCGTCCTCATCGACATGAATATGGCAATCACCGCAATTTATATTCCGACAGCCTTAACCGGTAAAATCGCCGAACAGCTGGCAGGATGCACCGTAATGGCTGCGGGCATCGCAATGGAAATCAAATGCGCCTCGATCACGATGCCCGGCGAAGGGTTGCCGGTGGCAATAGCAAAAGTCACAGGAAAAAGTTTTGCCGACATAAAAATCGCGGTGGATATCACTCTTGTGACGCTTGCAGTGATCGCCTGCTTCGTGTTTTTGGTCACTGGATGTGGAATGTGGTTGGCATCGGCACTTTGTTTGCAATGGTGTATGTGGGAGCGGCGGTGAAACTGTTTAGCCGCCACATGGGATGGTTTGACCGGATATTGAACTATCAACCCGGATTCAGACGCTATATTTTCGGACTGGCGCGGTTTCTCTACAGTCAGGTGAAGCGGTGAGAAGAACACGTGAGACTAATTTGAACCGACATGATTCTATATTTCGCAAGGCAGACAGGATTTAGCGGAAAATTTGTTATCTTTGCATAGTAAACTACAATTAAAATGGGTATATTCAATCCGTTTTCAAGAAATAAGAAGGAGACTCTCGATAAGGGGCTCGAACGCACCAAGCAGGGTGTGTTCGCAAAACTCGCGCGCGCTATCGCCGGAAAGTCGAAAATCGACGATGAGATACTTGACAATCTCGAGGAGGTGTTTGTGACCTCGGATGTGGGTGTGGAAACCACGCTGAAAATCATCGACAGGATTCAGGCAAGGGTTGCCCGCGACAAATATGTAAGCTCCGAAGAACTGAATAATCTTCTTTGTGAGGAGATTTCCGATCTTCTTGCAGAGAACGACAATGAGGACAAAAACGGTCTTCAGGAAGATTTCACTCTCGTACCGGGCACGAAGCGTCCGCATGTGATAATGGTTGTGGGAGTAAACGGCGTGGGTAAGACCACCACTATCGGCAAACTTGCCAATCTGCTGAAGAAAAGCGGCAACAAAGTGATGCTCGGTGCAGCCGACACGTTCCGCGCGGCGGCCGTGGAGCAGCTTGATGTGTGGGGGGAACGCGCAGGAGTGCCGGTGGTGAAACAAAAACTTGGCTCGGATCCCGGTGCGGTAGCATTTGACACTCTGTCGTCGGCGGTTGCAAATGACATAGATGTAGTAATCATTGATACAGCTGGACGTCTGCACAACAAGAAGGGGCTCATGGATGAGCTTACGAAAATACGCAATGTGATGAACCGAGTCGTTCCCGGCGCGCCACATGATATTCTGCTTGTGCTCGATGGCTCGACCGGCCAGAATGCTTTTGAACAGGCCCGCCAGTTTGTTGCCGCTACAGAGGTGAATCAGCTCGCCGTGACCAAACTCGATGGCACGGCAAAAGGTGGTGTGGTAATCGGCATCAGCGACATGTTTAAGATTCCGGTGAAATATATCGGCCTGGGCGAAGGGATAGATGACTTGCAGGTATTTGACCGTCGTGCGTTCGTACGCTCTTTGTTCAGTAAATAACCCTGCATGGGATATAATCCGCATTTATATAATTTCAGAATCGATTCAGAGATTATGAAGAAGATTTTATTGGCTCTATCGTTGATAGCCATGATTATCCCTGCTATGTCGGCAGCGAAGTCAGGATTTACAATGTGGCAACTTCCCTCACAAGAAAACAGTATCGGTAACTCATACGTGTTTCTGACCGATGGCGGAAAAGTTGTCGTGATTGACGGTGGATTCAGAAGTCAGGACAATTACCTGCGCGGAATGATCCAAGCACTCGGCAATGAGGTGGAGGCATGGTTTATAAGCCACCCCCACAACGACCATTGCGGCGCACTCACCCAGATACTCGAATCACCGAAGCCGGGTGACATGAAGATCAACAACGTCTATCATTCGCGCTTTTCAGAGGGGCTGATCAGCAGTGAAGAGGGTTGCAGCTCACACGCACATGAATTGTATGCGGCACTTGATAAAGCTGAGAAAGACGGGATTATAAAAGTGCATAATCTTCATGAAAATGATATCTACAAAGAAATAAAAATCGATGGTATGCTGATAAAAATACTGTCGGTTACCAATGAGGATATCCGCCACAATACGTTCAACAACTCTTCGATGGTGATGAGAGTGAGCGACGGCAAGAAGTCAATATTGTTTTTAGGTGATGCCGGAACCGAGTGCAGCAACAAGCTCTACCGCCGTCTTGAGAGTGACGGACTTACCGATCTACTCAACGCTGACTATGTGCAGGTTGCTCACCACGGTCAGAGGGGATGCCCCAAGTCGTTCTATGAGGCAATAAAATTCAAAGCCTGTCTTTGGTCAACTCCCACATGGGTATGGAATCCAGACCCCAATTCAGAGCTTCTGACTGCCGAAACACGGCAATGGATGGACGAGCTTGGCATAAAAGAGCATCATGTGACATGCCTCGAGGGGGCTTGGAAACTTGATTGAGAGTTTGAGGGGCAGTAGAACGGCGGACGCACCATGGTGCGTCCCTACAATTTACAACACTTCAGAGGGCATCACACTGATTGAATAAATGGATAGGCAAAGGAACAAAGTTGATATAATCAGCCTTGGTTGCTCCAAGAATCTTATCGACAGCGAGCGTCTGCTTGCAATGCTTAAACGTCACGGCTTTGAGGCGCACCACAACCCGCATGAAATCGGGAGCGAGACCGTGGTGGTGAACACGTGTGGTTTTATCGGCGACGCAAAAGAGGAATCAAT
>CAYSKE010000167.1:0-4172 GCA_964431465.1 uncultured Muribaculaceae bacterium
GCTGACGCTCGGCGGGGGTGGCGTCGGGCATTGAGGCGTTGAGCTTGTCGGTGAGGGTGAGGTCGTCGTGGCATGAGACGTAGTTGATGACCTGCGTGGGTGCTTTGGCATAGGGCTTTTTGGAGTTGTTGCCACGGGAGTAGTCGACCTGCGGATGGGCGGTGGCACCGACGATGCCGATCTTTACTGTCTCCTCGTTGCCGGGCTTCCCGGTGGCAAAACCGCGGTCGGTGGCGCGGGAGTAGTGGCCTTTGATAGCATCGCGTATGTCATCGGAAAAGACTGCAATTCCGTCCATCATGGCGACATTATCCTTGAGCGCGCGGCGTTCGGCGGGTAGGGGTGAGTCGCCGGCAGTCCAGCCTTCGCCGTAGACAAATATGTCGGGGTGGATTGCTTTGAGCCCGGCTGCCACGCGATCCATCGTGGCTGTGTCGTGGATGCCCATGAGGTCGAAACGGAAGCCGTCGATGTGGTATTCATCGGCCCAGTATTTCACGGAGTTGACAATGTAGTCGCTGACCATGGGGCGCTCTGAGGCGGTCTCGTTTCCGCATCCGGAGGCGTCGGACCACGACCCGTCGGGTCGCTGACGGTAGAAGTAGCCGGGAACGAGGCGGGAGAAGTTGGAGCCTTCGTTCTGAGCCGTGTGGTTGTAGACTACGTCCATAATGACCCCGATGCCTGCGTCGTGGAGCGCCTTGACCATCTGCTTGAACTCACGGATGCGCAGAGTGGGATCGGAGGGGTTGGTCGAGTAGGAGCCCTCGGGGGCGTTGTAGTTGAGGGGATCGTAGCCCCAGTTGTAGGTGTTGGCGGGTAGATCGGTCTCGTCGACGGAATTGAAGTCGTAGCTTGGGAGGATGTGGACGTGGGTCACGCCGAGCTGCCGGAGGTGGTCGATGCCGGTTGGCTGGCCGAAACGGTTGGTCGTGCCAGCCTCGGTGAGCGCGAGGAATTTGCCTTTGTTGGCTATGCCCGAGGAGGGGTGGACGGAGAAGTCGCGGTGGTGCATCTCGTAGATGACGGCGTCGGTAATTGCGGGAACGGAGGGGCGTCGGTCGTCGTCCCATCCGGCAGGGTCGGTGGCGGAGAAGTCGATGATGGCGGCACGGTCGCCGTTGATGCCTACGGCTTTCGCCCAGATTCCGGGGGTCTCGTCGAGCCATCGGCCGTCGATAGTCATGACGCGGAAGGTGTAGAATTTGCCGTAGAGTTGTCCGGGTAAGGATGCCTGCCAGATGCCGGATGCACCGCGGTGCATGTCGACGGTCATTTCAGGTGCAGAGTTGCGGCCTGTGGGGTAGATGCGGAGCTGTGCCTGTGAGGCGGATGGCGCCCAGACGGTGAAAAGTGTTGAGTCGGTTGTGACAGTGACCTCACGCGAGTGGCCGGGAGCGACCGGAAAACTATCGAAAGGGTTGATCGGGGCGTTGTCGCGCGCCGAAAGCGGCATGATGCATGCGGCAGAGAGGATGCCGATGCCGGCTAAGGATGTGAAATTCATCGGTCGATTGAAACTCATTGATTTGTAATTCAAAACGAGTGTGTTGCGCTATTGCGGGCGCGCTATCAAATATACTTATTTTGTCGTAAATATGCTAAAAAAAGCATTATAAAAGGTATAAATGGTGAAATTGTGGCTATTATGTGGATGATGAATGTAAAAAAGTTGTATCTTTGCAGCCTAACTATGAAAGTTGAACGGGTCGTTGACCGGATCAACATGATTATGTTCCATAATATTTCAAGATTTGGAAACTAAGGTAAAAATAGATCTTTTGTTTGAGGCAAGCTGGGAAGTTTGTAATAAGGTGGGCGGCATTTACACCGTGCTTTCGACACGAGCCCACACGCTTCAGCGCCTTTACAAAGATAAGGTCGTGTTTATCGGCCCTGATGTATGGACCAAAGGCACAGAGTCGCCTGATTTTGTGGAGGACGACAAGGTGCTTGGATTCTGGAAATCACGCGCATCGCTCCCTCACGGACTGAAGGTGAGAACCGGCCGCTGGAATGTGCCGGGCAAACCTATCGCAGTGCTTGTGAACTTTGAGCCGATGTATGCGGTGAAAGATGAGTTTTATGGAGAGATGTGGCGCGATTATGGCGTGGACAGTCTCCATGCCTACGGCGACTATGACGAGGCGTGCGCGTTCGCTCATGCGGTGGGTATCGTGATAGAAAGCATTACCGGTGATGCTCCCGCACGCCGCAAGAATATACTCGCGCATTTCAACGAGTGGACCACCGGCATGGGGCTGCTCTATGTGAAGAGCCGTCTGCCTCAGGTGGGAACGCTTTTCACTACTCATGCGACCTGCATAGGACGCAGCATCTGCGGCAACGGCAAGCCGCTCTATGATTACCTGCCGGGGTATTTCGGTGACCAGATGAGCCGCGAGCTCAACATGGAATCGAAGCACTCTCTGGAGAAGGCGGCGGCTCACAATGCCGACTGCTTCACGACGGTGAGCGACGTGACGGCCAAGGAGTGTGAGCAACTTCTGGAGAAACGCCCGGATGTGGTGACTCCTAACGGATTTGAAAAGAATTTCGTGCCGTCGGGGGCAAAACTGAAGGCTACGGCAATGAAGGCGCGGAAGCGCCTGCTTGATGTGGCTGAAACGCTCACGGGAAAGAAATTCAGTGACGAGACGATGATCGTGGCAACGTCGGGACGCTGCGAGTACCGCAACAAGGGTCTCGATCTTTTCCTCGACACACTGGCTACGATGGCCTACACGATGGGAGCGGATGACCGCGATGTGCTTGCCTACGTGCTTGTGCCGGCGTGGTCGCGCGGGCCTCGTGAGGATCTGAAATCGGCTCTCGCCAAGGGTGAAAAGGGTCAGCCGCTGGTGATGCCGGTGATTACCCACGAGCTGAATAATCCCGGTGAGGACGCGATATTGAACCGTCTGCGCGGTTTCGGGCTCGGCCAACTCAGAGACACGAAGGTGCATGTGATCTATGTGCCGTGCTATCTCGACGGTAAGGACGGAATTGTGGATATGCCATACTACGACGTGCTTCCGGGGCTTGATGCGACGGTGTTTGCAAGCTACTATGAGCCGTGGGGCTACACGCCGCTTGAGAGCGTTGCGTTCGGTGTGCCGACGGTGACTACATCGCTGTCGGGTTTCGGCCAATGGGTGGCTTCGACGCGGCCGGGTGAAGGGCTTACGGAAACAGGAGTGGAAGTGGTGACGCGCACCGATGGCAATTACTCGCATGTGGTGAGCGAAATCGCCGGGACACTCAACCGCCTGTCGCACATCGGCTCAGATGAGAAAGCGGCTATCTCGGCTGCCGCAATGGCGACATCGGACCGCGCAGCATGGAACTATTTTATAGAGTTCTATGTTGAATCTTATGGTGCCGCTCTTGCCGCTGCAAAAGCGCGAGAGGCTGAATCCAAGAAAAAGAATAAATAGGGTCATATCATAAACCACAATAAATAGAAAAAGAATATAAGTATAAATATATTATGAAACTTCAGGTAAGCAACACCAACGCGCCCGCATGGCGCGAAATCACGGTGAAATCGGAGCTTCCCGCTCCCCTTAAACCGCTTGATGAGATCGCAAAGAATCTCTGGTGGGTATGGAACAGTGACGGAAAGAGTCTTTTCCGTGACATAGATCCCGATCTCTGGCGCTCGACAGGTGAGAATCCTGTGATGCTTCTCCAGCAGCTTTCATCGGCACGTCAGCAGGAACTTGTGGCTGACAAGGAGATGATGAAGCGTATAGAGAAGGTCTATGCGATGTTTAAGAAGTATATGTCGGTGCCGATGCGCAAGGACGTCCCGTCGATTGCCTATTTCTCGATGGAGTATGGCCTGTGCAACGCGCTGAAGATCTATTCCGGCGGTCTCGGTGTGCTTGCCGGTGACTATATCAAGGAGGCATCGGACAGCTGCGTGGACATGACTGCCGTGGGCTTCCTCTACCGCTACGGATATTTCACCCAGAGTCTGTCGGTCGACGGCCAGCAGATCGCCAACTATGAGCCTCAGAACTTCAACCAGCTTCCTATCGAGCAGGTGATGGATGAAAACGGTCATCCGATGATCCTCGAGGTGCCTTATCCGGGCCGCATCGTCTACAGCCACATCTGGCGCGTGAACGTGGGCCGCATGAAGCTCTATCTGATGGATACTGACTTCG
>CAYSKE010000168.1:0-4162 GCA_964431465.1 uncultured Muribaculaceae bacterium
CAACAATCCACTGGCCGGTCTTGGCGTCGTAGTTGGTGAAGAAGGGCACGCGCACGTCGGTTCCGTCCATGTAGGGGAGTGAGCCGCTGATGCCCACGATGCCGCCCCATGTGCGTGTGCCGATGACTTTGCCGAGGCCGGTGGCTTTGAAGCTCCACGGGAACAGGTCGCCGTCAGATGCGGAGTATTTGTCGACCAGAAGCACTTTGGGGCCGTGCATGGTGCCTTCGGGGACGTTGCCGACGCGGCTCGATGTGCGGCTCATGGTGCGACGATAAACTTCGCGCTGAAGGCGCTCAATGATCATGGGGGAGATGTTGCCTCCGCCGTTGCCGCGGTCGTCGATGATGAGGGCTTCTTTGTCGAGCTGCGGGTAGTAGTAGCGCACAAACTCGTTAAGCCCCTCAGGTCCCATGTCGGGAACGTATATGTAGCCCACGCGACCGTTGGTGGCTTCTTCGACTTTCTTGATGTTGCCGGTCACCCACTCGTTGTGGTAAAGCATGTCCTCGCTTTCGATGGGCTTGATGACTATGGTGCGTCCGCCTGCTGCAGGGGAGTTGTTGATGGTCAGTTCGGTGGGAATTCCGGCCTTACCAATCAGAAGCTCGTAGATGTTGGTCACGGTGTTGGTGGGAACTCCGTCGATAGCGGTGATGTAGTCACCGGCTTCAACGTCGAGTCCCGGCTCGGTCAGCGGAGAACGCAATTCAGGACGATAGGGTGCTCCGGGGAGGATGCGGTCGATTTTAAAATAACCGCTCTTGTCGGGGACGATCTCGGCTCCGAGGAGTCCCATAGAGATGCGGGCCGGCTTGTTGTACTCACCGATGTTCACGTAGGCGTGGCCGCAAGCGAGTTCGCTTATCAGTTCGCCGATGATGTAGTTGAGGTCGAGGCGTGTCTTGGCATACGGAACGAGGGCTGCATACTTCTCGCGGAGTGCTTTCCAGTCGGCACCGTGCATATTCTCGAGGTAGAAGCCGTCGCGGAATGCGCGCCACACTTCGTCGTAGACCTGCGGCCACTCCTGAGCGTAGTCGACAACAGCGACAAGATTGCTCAGGTCGAGGCGGTCGTTAAGCGCCACCTTGTCGGCGGGGAATGGGGCTACATAGTAGTCGCCACCCTGACGGAATATGGCCTTTTTACCGGCGGGTGCCATAGCTACCAGCTGCGCGCCGGTGACTTCGCTATCTTTCTCGCCTGCGAATTCAAAGACGCGGAGCGAGCGTCCGGCTGAGTAGTAGAGTTTACCGCCGTCACAGTAGACGGGTCGGCCGTTGCTGTTTTCAAGCGGGAGCTTGATGATGCGGTCGGCGAGACCGTCGGTGTCGATCTTAACAGTGACAGGAGCAGCCTCATCCTTGCTCTTGGAGTCGGCCGGAGCGTCGGTGCTCTTGATGAGGAGGGGAGAGGGGGTGTCGGCAGCGAGCATAGTCATGTAGACGGCTCCCATGCTGCCGTAGGCGTAGTTCCACTCCACGCGGCTGTAGATCGGGTTGAGGTCGCGGTCGGACACGAAGATGAGGTATTTGCCATCCTCGCTGAAAACGGGTGATGAGGAGTCATACCATTTCTCGGTCACAGGATATTCCTTGCCGGTGGCGAGGTTGTGGATGTAGATGACCGACATGTCGTTTTCGGCCGAACGGGTGTAGGCAATCCACTTGTTGTCGGGGGAGAAGCTGACGGATCGGATCTCACCTTCGGGCTGAGTGATGAGCGTGCGTTTGGCTCCTGAAACCGGGTCAACCTCAACCAGACGGTTGAGGCGGTCGGTGTAAAGAATCTTCTTGCTGTCGGTAGTCCAGAAGATCGAGCGGATGTAGGTGTCGTTGTTTTTGGTGAGCTGCTTTGTGGTAGCGGCGGCGATATCGTAGAGGTAAATTTCGGTCTCGCCTGTGCCGTCGCCGATGTAGGCGATCATCTTACCATCGGGGCTCATCTCACCCTCGCGGTCGTTGGATCCTGCCGTGCGGGTGAGGTTCTTCACCACGCCACCCTTCACGGGTACATCAAACACTTCGCCGCGTGCAGTCACAACCACATGGTTGCCTGTGTCGCCGATGCTCAGATTTGTGACGTTGCGCCCGACGTTCTTACGCTCAGGGCGAGCGTCGACGTTGTCAGAGTTGAGATAAACGGTGATCTTCTCGCTCTTGCGTGTGGTGGGGTCGAATTTGTAGATATAACCTCCGTTTTCAAAGACGATGATTTTGCCGTCGGAACTCGGGAACTTAATGTCGAAATCCTTGAAGTCAGTGACTTTCTCGGTCTGGTGAGTCTTTGTGTTGTAGGCAAAAAGATTCATCGTGTTGTCGCGGTCGCTGGCAAAGAAAATCTCGTCGCCTATCCACATGGGGAAGATATCCTGCGCGTCGTTTTTGGTGATATTCTCTACGGTTTTGGCTGCCGGGTCATAGATCCAGATGTCGTCAGCCATGCCGCCGCGGTAGTATTTCCATGTGCGGAACTCACGCATCACGCGGTTGTAGGCCATCTTCTTGCCATCGGGGGAGAAACTGCACCATCCACCCTCGGGAAGCGGAATCTGTGTGGGCATTCCACCGGAAGGATTGACAGTCCACATTTTGCCTGTGAAGCTGGTGCCGATGCGGTTACGGTAGACGATATTGCCGTCGGGTGTCCAGTTCACCACGATGTTGTTGGGACCCATGCGGTCGCCGAGTTCGTCGCGGGAGTTGGTCGAGGTGTAGGTGAGGCGCACGGGTTCGCCGCCGGCAGCCGGTATCACATAAACCTCACGGTTGCCGTCGTATTCGCCGGTGAAAGCTATCTGCTTGCCGTCGGGCGAAAAACGGCCGAACATCTCATATCCCTGATGCGAAGTGAGCGGTTTGGCCTCACCGCCCGTGATAGGCACTTTGTAGAGGTCGCCTGCGTAACTGAACACGACGTCGGTGCCGTTGGTAGCGGGGAACCGCAGCAACCGGGCTTCGTCGGCACTGGCAGCCGTGACAGCGCCCGCCGCGAGGAGTGCAAAGATTAACTGTCTTCTCATTTTCCGAATGTTGTGAAATTTGGTAAAATAATACCCAAAAATACAACATTCCGATCATTAAATGGTCATTTAACACATCTGAAATACCGGATTTATTATTACTTTTGAGAAAAATATCAATCGCGTTATGCTTAAAAATTACATTCTTTTTTCCGCTATTATCGGGCTGGGCATCCTGACGAGCTGCAACGGCGGTTCATCGGCATCATCGGTGCAGCCGGCGCAACATTCTCCTGAAGAGGATGTTTTCTTTGCAGATCCTACCGTCATCATGGTTGACGGTGAATACTATATGGCCGGTACGCAGGGATCGAACCCTCCGGGTTTCACCGTGCTTCGTTCTGACGATCTGATTGAATGGACTCCGGCGTCGCAAGACTCTCTCCCAAATCTGACTCCCGGCGAAAACGTCTATGGCACCAAGGGGTTCTGGGCACCTCAGTTTCTGCCGACTGACTCGTGTGTCTACCTGTTCTATACCGCCAACGAGCAGATAGCTCTTGCGAAAGCTGACTCAATCAATGGCACTTACACATGGAACGGAACAGCAATCGATGACTCTGAGAAAAATATCGATCCTTTTCTCTTTACCGACAAAGATGGTCGCCACTATCTCTATCATGTGCGCTTTGATCATGGCAACTGGTTGTGGGTAGGGGAGTTTGACTTCAATACCGGTCATTTTGTCGACGGCACTCTTACTCCGGTATTCCGCAATGATCAGGAGTGGGAGCATACTCTCGCCTATGAGAGCGCACCGATCATGGAAGGCCCTACTGCTATCCGTCTCGGCGACACTTACTATCTTTTCTACTCGGCCAACCACTATATGAGTCCTGACTATGCCGTGGGATATGCTACGGCACCTTCGCCCCTCGGCCCGTGGACAAAGAATCCTGCCAATCCTATTATACATCGCAACATAGTAGGTGAACGCGGATCGGGTCACGGCGATGTCTTTGGAGATGCCGACGGCAATCTCCGCTATGTTTACCACGTGCACAACAGCGATACAGTGCCAAATCCGCGCCGCTCGCGCATCGTCAATCTCAAGATCGACGACAGCGTGACTCCCGCCGCTATCACGGTTGACACAACCACTATCCTCCACCCGGCACTCAAGTGACGGGATGGGGG
>CAYSKE010000169.1:0-4096 GCA_964431465.1 uncultured Muribaculaceae bacterium
CACGACCCGAAGGACGCTTCAGAATAAGCGAGATCTCACGGTAAGCCACAGCCTGTTTCGACAGATCGTCATAGATGATCAGCGCATCGCGTCCCGTGTCTCTGATATACTCGCCGATAGCTACGCCCGCAAAAGGCGAGTAGTAGCGCATCGCAGCCGAGTCCGATGCTGTGGCGGCCACAATCACCGTGTAGTCCAGAGCGCCGTGCTGACGCAGAGCGTCCACGGTAGCAGCGATCGACGATGCCTTCTGGCCTATAGCCACATATATGCAGTAGACAGGTTTTCCTGCCTCAAAATTCTTTCGTTGGTTTATGATAGTGTCGATTGCGATAGCAGTCTTTCCTATCTGGCGGTCACCGATGATGAGCTCACGCTGTCCGCGACCTATGGGCACCATTGCATCCACAGCCTTGATACCGGTCTGAAGCGGCTGGTTCACCGGCTGACGGAAAATCACACCCGGAGCCTTGCGCTCGAGCGGCATAGGCAGCAGTTCGCCGCTTATAGGTCCGCGACCGTCAATCGGCTCACCGAGCACATTGATCACGCGGCCAAACATTCCGTCGCCCACCTTGATCGATGCGATATCACCCGTGCGCTTCACGCTCATCCCCTCCGTCACCTTGTCGACGTCATTCAGCAGAATCACGCCCACATTACTCTCCTCAAGGTTGAGGGCAACACCGTGCACACCATTCTCAAACTCCACCAGTTCGTTAGCCTTGACCTTGTCAAGACCGTAAACATGGGCCACGCCGTCGCCCACCTCAAGCACCTTGCCGGTCTCTTCAAACGACACCTTGCTGTTGATGTTGTCCAACTGCTGGCGTAGAACTTCTGAAATCTCGCTGGGGTTGATTGTTGCCATGTTTTATTTGCTTAAAAGCTTTTGACGGAGTTGATTAAATTCATTTGCCACCGAAGCGTCAAGGCGCTCGTTGTCGATTGCTATGCGGTAGCCGCCGATCAGGTCGGGATTCACGGTCGAGTTATATTCCATCTTGTCAGTGCCTATATGACGCTGCACAAGACCCTTCATCTGCTCCTCGGTCGTGCTGTCGGGGCGGCTCGCCCATTCCACTGTCACGCGCCTGATTCCGTTCTTTTTTCTGTAAAGTGAGATATAGGCCAGAGCCACTCCCCTCACAAGAGTCAGTCGGCGGTTCTTTATCAGGAGTTTCATGAAATCACCCACAAGAGCATCCACCCCCGGCTGATTGTCCTCCACATTGCCACACGCCGCAATCACGAGATTCATCTTCTCGCTCTCATCGACGTATGGATTGGCGACAGTAGCCGTCAGGCGATCCCCGTCAGGGCCATTGAACATGCTTTCGAGATTTCTCATCGCCTCATACACCCCGGTGCTCAGCCCCTTTTCAAGAGCCGACTCATAGAGTGCTTTGGCATATCTCGATGGCAGTAATCCTAAATCCATGTCTCTCCTGTGCGATGCTTGTTGAAGTGATTTACTTTTCCATATCACCCATCAGAGTCTCCACAAGCTCCTTCTGCGATTTCTCATCCTTGAGCTGGTTCTTCACTACCTTCTGGGCTATTTCAAGCGCAAAAGCGCTCACTTCATTTCTGAGATTCTTTTCAGCCTCTTTCTGTGCCTGCGATATCGACTCCTTGGCCTGCTCCATCACTTTCGATGCCTCGGTCTGAGCCGCAACTCTCGCCTCCTCGACAATGCGTGTCTTCATCTTGTCGGCGTCACGCAGTATGTCGGCCTGCTGCCGGCGTGCCTCGTCAATGATGCCGCGGGCTTCTTCGCGCGCTCCGTCAAGCTGGGTTTTAGCCTCCTGAGCATACTCTACCCCCTTGTCAATGAAATTTGCCCGCTCAGCGATCCCTTTCATTATGGCTGGCCATGCAAAAACGGCAAGAATAATGAACAGGATGGCAAACGATATAAACATCCAAATGACCAATCCGCTGTCTGGAGTAAATAATTCCATGCTGTTGAGGAGTGAAACGGTTTTTGATTTTGTGTAGAAAGAGACTCTTGTGCCGCTGGCAGTGCGCCATGTCCGTCAGGCTTACGGCCGCGACCATGTTTCGCAAGGCATTTACCCGGCTTAGGCCACCTCCCGGCAATTCTGTTGCAGCCGGGAGGAAGCTGGCCGTTTTACTCTGCCTTTATCAGTCTTAGACGAAAAGGGCGAGGATGCAGACGATGACAGCAAACAGTGCCACGCCCTCGACAAGAGCGGCGATAACGATCATGTTGCTTCGGATGTCTCCTGCCGATTCCGGCTGACGCGCGATAGCCTCCATGGCGGCGCTGCCGATCTTACCGATGCCAAGACCTGCGCCTATTGCTGCTATACCGGCGCCGATGGTTGCTCCAATACCTGAGAGGGCTGCAACTTCCGCTAAAATAGATGCTAACATTTTTGTGATATTTTGAAGTTTAATTATTATTGTTCGTTTATCTCTCACAAGGTTGCCACTGTGGCGGCCTCTTTGGCACCGCCCCCGGCATCCTCTTTTTTCTCATGTTTTTCTTCGTGGCCGCTCTCCTGCGCAAGTGCTATGAATATCGTCGAGAGCATGGTGAACACATAAGCCTGTATGAAACTCACAAGCACATCGACAAGCAGCATAAACACCGAGAACACCACCGACACAACGCTCGTGGCACCGATCACCACCGGACCAAACGACGCAAAGATGAAAATCAGCAGCGTCAGCACGATCACGATCATGTGGCCGCCCATCATGTTGGCAAACAGACGCACCGTCAGAGCCGCCGGCTTGGTGAACATTCCGAATATCTCGATCAGCTGCATGATCGGTATCGGGAATTTAAGCCACAGAGGCACATCGGGCCAGAAAATTTCTTTCCAGTAATGCTTTGTACCGAAGAAGTTGGTAAAGCAGAAAGTGAAGATCGCAAGCACCAATGTGACGGCAATATTGCCAGTCACGTTTGCACCGCCGGGAAACACCACCATCAGCCCCATGATGTTCAGCACAAAGATGAACATGAACACCGTGAGCAGATACGGTGCGAACTTCTCCGCCTTATCTTTCAGAGTCGATTTTATCACTCCGTTATACACAAATTCGATCAAAGCCTCAAAAGCACCCAGCCCGCGGCGAGGCACCTTGTAACCGTTGCGCTTATACCAGCTCTTGAGCCAGAAACACAACCCCATGATCACAGCCATAGTCAGGAAGATGGCACACACGTTCTTTGTGACCGACATATCGGTCACACGTGTCTCATTGCCGAGAGCATCCACCTCTACGACTTTGTTTTTATGCTCCCCTTCTTTGGCAAGTCTGAAAGTCACACCACCCTCAGTGTAATCCTGATGATCGGTGATTTTTCCCGATGAAAACAGGTGCCACTTGCCGTCGCTTCCTTTCACCACCACAGGCAGCGGAATGCGTTTGTGATGATTGAACGGAACTTCCCATCCATATCCGTCACCAAGATGCTCAAAAATAATCTCCTTTACATCAATAGGCTTATCCTCGTCATGGGATGCTGCCGGGTTTCCCGCCATATCCTCACCTCTCAGGGCAAAGACAGGCAGAATCATGCAGGCCATGATGACAACCATATATCTGAAAAGTCGCTGATGCATCTCGTTACTTCTATGCGTTTGGAGTATTCAGTTTTCTCTCTTCATGTGTTCCGTCAGGTCAGACACACTGTGACCACATTACGGTCAACTGCGGCAAGACCTCCTGAAATCTCTATCTGTCGGCCGTCGCCCTGCTCACCGCTTCCGCGATAGGTGATCACACCTTTTTCAAGAGTAGTGATCAGCGGGGCATGATTGCGGAGCACAGTGAAAGCACCCTGTGTGCCGGGAAGTCCGACCATCTCGGCCTCCCCTTCAAATACCACCTCTTTCGGTGAAATCACCCGCAGTGTCAGTGCTTCGCTCATCTTCCGGTCTCAGATTTGATTATCACACATTGGCCTCAGCCATAAGTTTCTTACCCTTGGCGATAGCGTCGTCGATCGTGCCGACGTTGAGGAATGCCTGCTCGGGATACTCATCCATCTCACCGCTCAGGATCATCTTGAAGCCGCGGATGGTCTCGCTCAGGGGCACCATCACACCGGGCAGAC
>CAYSKE010000170.1:0-4087 GCA_964431465.1 uncultured Muribaculaceae bacterium
GCTCGTTGGGCTCATAACCCAAAGGTCGTAGGTTCGAGTCCTGCCCCCGCCACAAAGAACCAACCGAAAGGCCGAAGCAAGCGATTGCCCGGCCTTTTCTCTCATTTACACTTACCGACAAGATGCAGATGGATGTCTCACAGTTGAGTGCCGAGGCAGTGCAGGCGCGCTCCCGCTTCGGCATTGTGGGTAATGACAGTATGCTTAATGCTGCCATCGAGCGTGCATTGCGTGTGGCTCCTATCGACCTGTCGGTGCTGGTGACGGGAGAGAGCGGTTCGGGCAAGGAGTTTTTCCCGAGAATCATCCATGCTTTCAGTCCGCGCAAGCACGCAAAGTATATCGCCGTGAATTGCGGAGCTATCCCTGAGGGAACGATCGACTCGGAGCTTTTCGGGCATGAGAAGGGTGCTTTTACCGGGGCTGTGGCCACCCGCAAGGGATATTTTGAGGAGGCTGACGGCGGCACGATTTTTCTTGACGAGGTTGCGGAACTGCCGCTTACGACTCAGGCTCGCCTGCTGAGAGTGCTCGAGAGCGGCGAGTTTATCAAAGTGGGCTCGTCGACGGTGCAGAAGACCGACATAAGAGTGGTTGCCGCCACAAATGTGGATATGCTCAAGGCGGTGAGAGAGGGGAGATTCAGGGAGGATCTATACTACAGGCTATCGACCGTGCAGATCTGGGTGCCCCCACTGCGTGACCGCGGTCTCGATATAGTGATGCTCGCCATACACTTCGCGCGCGATTTCGCGCAGCGTTACCGCATACCGCCCGTTGCTTTCGACGAGGGTGCCCGTCACGCTCTTTTGGGCTACCAGTGGCCCGGCAATGTGAGGCAGCTCAAAAATGTGGTGGAGCAGATAGTTCTTTTTGATGCCGGTAAGGAGATTGATGCCATGATGGTGGAGCACTATCTTCCGGCGCATGTGGCGGGGGAATTCTCGCCTGTGGCACTTCACGATGCTCCGTCGCGCTATGAGCACGAGCGTGAGATGCTCTTCGGGATGATACTGAAGCTGCAGCATGAGCTTGACGAACTGCGCGGCGAGCTGAGGGAGGCGCGTGGCGCGGCCGAGAAGCAGGGGGCGCACCGCAGTGGCGCGTTCCGCCACCCGATCGTGGATGTAAGGGCTGATGAAATCGACAATGTGCAGTGTGAGCCGGCGGTTGAATCGCCGGCGCCTGTGACGCAGGCACTCGCTCAATTACGGCACTATGAGACGGCACTTCCGGTAGGCACGGGGGCGCAGAATGCGCCTGAGCAGCTGACGGAGAAGGAGATGATCGAGAGGGCACTCGAGCGTCATGCCGGACGGCGCAAGGCAGCCGCAGCTGAGCTAAATATCTCGGAACGCACGCTTTATAGAAAAATCAGGGAATATGGGATTGAATAAGATGGGCATGAAACTGATCGCATATTGCCGGGAGCTGAGCCGGAAGGGTGTGGCTTTGCCGCTTGTGGTGACACTGGCGGTGGTGGCGCTTGTGCTCACGGCGTGCAGGATAAGCTATAAGTTTAACGGCGCGGCACTTGACTATTCGGTCTACAAGACGATTCATGTGTCGGAGTTTCCGATACGCGCCGCGCTTGTCTATCCGCCGTTGCAGCAGACGTTTGAGAACGATCTTCTTGACTATATCAACCGCAACACGCGGCTCCGCACCACTGACGGAAATTCAGATCTTGTGCTCGAGGGTGAGATAACGGGCTACTCGCTCACTCCTCAGGCTGTGACTGAGAACGCTCTCGCCTCACAGACGCGACTGACGATCACGGTGAGGGTGAAATACACCGACACAAAAAAGGAGGGGAACGATGTGGACCAGACGTTCTCGGCCTACAGGGATTTTGACAGCTCGCTGCTTCTGACCGATGTGCAGGATGATTTGTGCGGACAGATTTCGGAGGAGCTTGTAGATCTAATATTCAATGCCACACTTGGCAACTGGTAGGCAAAAGAAGCGGGCGAGATGAAAGTGCTGACTCAGGATCAAGTAAAGCTTGCGGGCGACATCGCGAATGGTGCCGGCAAGCTGTGCAGTGCCGCAGAGATGCTTGAGTTGCTTGATGCGGCTCCCTATCTTTCGTCGCTGGCGCTGGTGTGGTTGCGGCGGTCGTGTGAGGAAAGCGGTGAGGCTGTGGATGCCGAGACCCAAGAGGAGCGGCGCGCGGTGGCGCGCAAGGCTGTGGCGGGAATGCCTGTGCAGCCGTCGGAAGCTTTGTACCGTCTTGCCGGACTGGCTCAGGGGGAGATGGAGACCGAGCCGTTTTATCCGCCAGCCAAAGCGCAGGAAACGCCTACTACGACCGATACGATCGACAAATTTCTCTCGACCTACACGAGTTCTGACCGCGAGGAGGTGGCCATGATTGAAAAGCTGATATTCAATCCGGTGCCTGACTATGCCTCGGTGCTCGCCGAGCAGGAAAGTCACAATCTGCCTGACCCTGAAGAGGCTCCGGCGGGGTCGGCTGACGCTCTGATCAATTCTTTCATACTCAAGAACCACGACAAGGATGCGCAGCGGCTCGAGCCGGACGCGACCGATGTGGCTTCGCGGCCTTTGGTCGCGCCTCAGCCAGTGGCCGACGGGCGCCCCGTGACACCGCCTCCGCCTCCGCGCGACGACAGCACCCTGCGGGAGAGTCTTGCCAAATTTTACATAAAACGCAAGCGTTACAGGCAGGCTTATGAAATAATTGAGCAGTTAAATTTGAATTATCCCGAAAAAAATATTTACTTTGCCCCCCAATTAAGATTTCTCGCCAAGTTGATAGCCAACGAAGAGGCACGGCAGAGGCGGGAAGGCAAGTGAAAACAATAAAAAACTATCGCGTAAATCACCGATTTAACAATGAATGCTGTTATAATTATCCTCACCGTGCTTGTGTCGATCCTGCTCATCGCAGTAGTGCTCGTGCAGAAATCAAAAGGGGGCGGCCTCGCATCCAATTTCTCGGGTTCCAACCAGATAATGGGCGTAAGACGCACCAATGATTTTATCGAGAAGGCTACATGGACACTCGGCGGTGCAATCGCCGTGCTCTCGATACTTGCCGTATGGCTCGCTCCGAGCGGTCAGCCTACCGGCGCCCGCGTAAAGAACGCAGCTCCCGTAGAGACTTCGGCTCCCGAATTCCCGACTCCTGCAGCTGCCGAGCTCCCCGTGCAGGCTCCTGCCGATGCTGCGACTCCTGCTCCTGAAACACCTGCAGCCGAGTAACCCTCACGTCGCTCCAAGCATCGGAAACGCTTAAAGAAACAGGACAAGACTCTCCCCCTACGTGGTAATCGGGGGAGCGTTTTGTCTTTTTTTTCATTTTCCAAAACTGAAAGAGAAGAATGTCGACAAATACAACTGACAACGTGCGCAAGGTGACGACCCGCACTTTTGCTGAGATGAAGAAGAATGGCGAGAAAATCGCTATGCTCACAGCCTACGACTACACCACGGCGCGCATTGTGGATCAGGCGGGGATGGATGCGGTGCTGGTGGGCGACTCGGCCGCTAACGTGATCTGCGGTCACCAGACCACGCTTCCCATCACGCTCGACCAGATGATTTTTCTTGCAACCTGCGTAGCCCGCGGGCTTGAGCGCGCTCTGCTCGTTGTCGACATGCCTTTCGGGTCATATCAGGGTGACGAGAAGGTGGCGCTCGCGTCGGCCATACGCATCATGAAGGAGAGCGGCGCGGCAGCGGTGAAGATCGAGGGTGGCGAGGAGATCGCCGGCACTATCGGCCGCATCGTGGGAGCGGGGATCCCGGTAATGGGACATCTGGGGCTTACACCCCAGTCGATCAATCAGCTCGGCACCTATGGCGTGCAGGGTAAGGGGGATGCGGCTGCCGAGAAGCTGATGAAGGATGCGATTGCGCTCCAACAGGCTGGTTGTTTTGCCCTTGTGCTTGAAAAGATACCGGCCGCACTGGCCACGAAGGTGTCGCAGGCTCTTGACATACCCACTATCGGCATCGGTGCGGGCGCGGGATGCGACGGTCAGGTGCTCGTGGTGCAGGATATGCTCGGCATGAACAAGGGGTTCTCGCCTAAGTTCCTGAGAAAGTATGCCGATCTCAA
>CAYSKE010000171.1:0-4070 GCA_964431465.1 uncultured Muribaculaceae bacterium
TTTTCTTCTGCCTTGGAACCTTTCGTACATCTTCACGTTCATTCACAGTACTCGATACTTGACGGTCAGGCTTCGATCGAGGCTCTGGTCGATAAAGCTATTGCCGACGGTATGCCGGGGATCGCCCTGACAGACCACGGTGTGATGTATGGCGTGAAGGAGATGTTCAATTATGTGAGCAAGAAAAACGGAAAGTTGCGCGAGCAGGGGAAGCCTGAGTTCAAGCCTATTTTCGGTTGCGAGATGTATGTGACCGAAAACGGGCTTGAGACGAGGCTTTCGGGCGATAAGGGTAATCACCTTATCGTACTGGCAAAGAACCAGCAGGGTTACAAAAACCTGTGCAAGCTGGTGAGCAAGGCATGGACGCAGGGATTTTACTATCACCCGCGTACGGACAAGAATGAACTTGCAAAGTACCGCGAGGGGCTGATCGTCTGTTCGGCGTGTCTGGGCGGCGAGATCCCGAAGCTGATCATGAGGGGGGAACTTGACAAGGCGGAGGAGTCGCTGAAATGGTATAAGGAGACATTTGGCGAGGACTACTATCTGGAGATGCAGCGTCACAAGGCTACGGTGCAGAACGCCAACCATGAGACCTATCCGCTTCAGGAGAAGGTGAATGAGAAGCTGGTGGAGTTCAGTGCAAAGCTCGGCATAAAGCTGATCGCGAGCAATGACGTGCACTTTGTGAACGAGGATGACGCTGAGGCTCATGACCGTCTGATCTGCGTGTCGACGAATAAGTATGTCGCCGACAATAACCGCATGTTCTACTCCAAGCAGGAGTGGATGAAGACGACGGAGGAGATGAACCGCCTTTTCGGTGACATACCCGAGTCGCTCTCCAATACCTTGGAAGTGCTTGATAAGGTTGAGACTTACTCAATCGATCACGGGCCGATCATGCCTAACTTCGAGATTCCGGTGGAATTTGGCACCGAGGAGGAGTACAGGCAGCGGCTGACCGAGCAGGATCTTTTTGACGAGTTCACGCGTGACGAGAACGGCAATGTGGTGATGAGTCAGGAGGATGCTGAGAAGAAGATCAAAAAGCTCGGCGGTTATGACAAACTTTATAGAATCAAGTTTGAGGCTGACTATCTGAGAAAACTGGCTTATGACGGAGCTAAAAAGCGTTATGGCGATCCACTGCCAGATGACATAAACGAGCGCATAAATTTTGAGCTGCACATAATGAAGACGATGGGTTTTCCGGGTTACTTCCTTATCGTGCAGGATTTTATCAATGCCGCCAAAAGCAAACTTGGTGTGAGCGTTGGGCCGGGTCGTGGCTCAGCCGCGGGATCGTGTGTGGCCTACTGCCTCGGCATCACGCAGATCGACCCTGTGAAGTATGACCTGCTTTTTGAGCGCTTCTTGAATCCCGACCGCATATCGCTTCCTGATATTGATATAGACTTCGATGATGACGGGCGCGCCGACGTGCTGCGTTACGTGACGGAGAAATATGGGGAGGAGAAAGTGGCTCACATCATCACATTCGGCACGATGGCCACGAAGATGGCTCTGAAGGATGTGGCGCGTGTGGAGCAACTTCCTCTCGCAGAGAGTGACCGACTGGCGAAGCTCGTGCCGGCTCACATGCCGGAAGTGAACGGAAAGGAACTGAAAATCAATCTGAAGAACTGCTATGAGTATCTGCCTGATTTTCAGAATGAGCTGCGGAGCAATAATCCGCTGATCACGGAGACGCTTCAATATGCCCGCCAGCTTGAGGGGAATGTGAGAAACACGGGTGTGCATGCCTGCGGCGTGATCATCTGCCGTGACGACATAACGGACTGGGTGCCAGTGTCGACCGCAACCGATAAACAGGAGGGGCGACTGCTGGTGACTCAATATGAAGGGCGTGTGATCGAGGAGACGGGTCTGATCAAGATGGACTTCCTCGGACTGAAGACGCTCTCGATCATCAAGGATGCGGTAAAGAACATAAAGCTGACGCGCGGGATCGATGTGGATATGGAAACAATCCCGATTGACGATCCGGCAACATATAAACTTTATTGCCAAGGACGCACGTTCGGCACGTTTCAGTTTGAGTCGGCGGGTATGCAGAAGTATCTGAGAGAGTTGCAGCCGTCGACGTTTGAAGACCTGATAGCGATGAACGCTCTGTATCGCCCGGGTCCTATGGACTACATACCGGAGTTTATCGCGCGCAAGCATGGCCGGAAGGAGATCGTGTATGATATTCCGGTGATGGAGCGTTACCTGAAGGATACGTATGGCGTGACGGTGTATCAGGAGCAGGTGATGCTTCTGTCGCGCCTGCTTGCCAACTTCACGCGCGGCGAGAGCGACACTCTGCGTAAGGCGATGGGTAAGAAGCTCATCGACAAGATGAATCACCTGAAAGGGAAATTCCTTGAAGGTGGTAAGGCCAACGGGCATGATCCCGAGGTGCTTGAGAAGATATGGGCAGACTGGGAGAAGTTTGCTTCGTATGCCTTCAACAAGAGTCACGCTACATGCTACAGCTGGGTGGCTTACCAGACGGCCTGGCTGAAAGCAAACTACGCGCCTGAATACATGGCTGCGGTGCTGTCGCGCAACAGCGCGGATATCACGAAACTGCGCGGCTTCATGGATGAGTGCAAGGCGATGAAGATACCGGTGAAGGGGCCGAGCGTGAATGAAAGTTTCAGCAAGTTCGGCGTGAACTCCAAGGGTGAGATACGCTTCGGATTGTCGGCGATAAAAGGCGTCGGCGAGAATGTGGTCGCCGGTATCATTGAGGAGCGTCGTCGCGGCGGGGCTTTTGAGTCGATATATGATTTTGTGGAGCGCGTGCCGATGAGCGGCCTGAACCGACGGGTGTTTGAGAGCCTCGCGCTTGCCGGAGCATTTGACTGCTTCGAGGGTATAAAGCGTGAGGATTATCTGGAGAAGAATAGCCGGGACGAGACTTTTGCGGAAAACCTGCTGCGCTATGGCAACGCTTTCCAGCAGGCATCGCAGCGCGCAGAGGCTTCGCTGTTCGGTATGACCGACCCCGGGCTGAACACTTCGGGTCGTCCGGCTGTTAAACCGGCAATAGAGTGGATCCCGGCTGTAAAGCTGGAGAAGGAGAAGGAGCTGGTGGGTATGTATCTGTCGGCTAATCCTCTGGATCCGTTTTATGTGGAACTGACGCATGGTCTCACTCCTTTGTCGGAGCTTGAGAGCCATATCGCAGAAGGTGCGGAAGTGTGTATCGGCGGCATGGTGACGGGCTTTGAGAAAAAACTCACGAAGAAAGGGCAGTACTTCGGTATAATGAAGATCGAGGATTTCATGGGTACCTACGAGTTGCGTCTTTTTGGTGATGATTTCAAACTTTACTCCAGCTTCGGCACTCCCGGTTCGGCTATATATGCTAAACTTGCATGGCACAAGGGCTTTAAGGATGATCTGCGGATGAAGATCGTGGACATGCAGTGGCTCAACGACATGCAGGGTAAACTGGTGCATCAGCTGACGGTGGATGTGGTGCCGGGGTTGCTGAATGCGGATTTCATGGGTACGCTGAAGGAGTGTGTGAAGAAGGACAACACTGACAGCGAGGTGGGTAAGATCAACTGGGCTTTCAGGGTGTTTGATGCGGAATCAAACCGTGTGATCCGCCTTGATGCCGGGAAGAAGATGCCGCTGACCCGAAAGCTTCTCGAGACTCTCGACGAGATGGAACTGGATTACAGAGTATCGTAAAAAATAGAAATAACACTAAATAAACTACTACTATGGCATTTACATTTACTGACGAGAACGTGAACGAGATCATCGCTACCGGTCAGCCTGTGGTGATAGATTTCTGGGCTACATGGTGCGGTCCCTGCAAGGCAATGTCGCCCGCTATTGACGCTATTGCAGAGGAGTATGAGGGTAAGGCCGTTATCGGTAAATATAATATCGATGATGAGACGGAACTCGCAATGAAGTACCGCGTGATGGCTGTTCCTACGATCCTTTTCTTCAAGGATGGCAAGAAGACGGATATCCGTCTGGTGGGACTTCAGAACAAGGAAACACTGAAGGAGAAAGTTGAGGAGCTTTTGGCTCTTTAA
>CAYSKE010000172.1:0-1623 GCA_964431465.1 uncultured Muribaculaceae bacterium
CATCGAAACCGTGAGTCATCTCATGGCCGATCACTACGCCGATACCACCGTAGTTCTCCGCATCCGTAGCCTCAGGATCAAAGAACGGAGCCTGAAGGATTGCGGCCGGGAACACGATTTCGTTAGCCATCGGATTGTAGTAAGCGTTCACCGTCTGCGGAGTCATGCCCCACTCGGTCTTGTCCACAGGCTTGCCCCATTTCGACATTATGTCATCCTTGTTCCACTTCTGCACCTGCTTGAAGTTGGCATAAAGACTCTTGTCATTATCGATATTCAGCGAGCTGTAGTCTTTCCACTTGTCGGGATAACCAATCTTCACAGTGAAAGCCGAAAGCTTCTCGCGGGCATTAGCCTTCGTCGAGTCACTCATCCATGTGAGATTATCGATATGAGTGCCGAGAGCCTCACGCAGATTCTCCACAAGGTCAAGCATCTTCTGCTTCGACGACTCGGGGAAATATTTGGCCACATAGAGCTCACCGATTGCCTCACCCATAGCCGACTCCGTCATCGACAAAGCGCGCTTCCACAACGGACGCTGCTCCTCGACACCGCTCATCACCTTGTTGAACTCAAACGAAGTGTCCGTGAAATTCGTGCTGAGGTAGGGAGCGGCCTGAGCCACATACTTCCAGAGATAATAATCCTTCTTCTCGCGCGGGCTGAGCGAAGCCATCAGATCATTGGCGCGCTTCACGGTGTTGATCTCCGTCACGATCACCTTGTCAGGCGACTCTATGCCCATCGTCTCCACAAAGAAACGATCCCAGTCGATTGCCGGATACATCTTTTTCAGCTCGGCAAACGTGCGCGGGTTCTTCATTGCTGCGATATTGCGGCTCTCCTCGAGGCTCCATGTCTCCTCGGCAAGTGAGGTCTCGATCTTCATCACGTTCTCCATGATGCGTTTTGCCTCCTCCTCGCTGTAGCCGGCATTCTTCATCTGCGACTCGATGAGAGTCTTGTAGGCATTGCGCACAGCCGTGTTACGCTCATCGTCCAGCAGATAGTAGTCGCGGTTACCGAGACCGATACCACCGCCGCTCACATACATAGCGTAGGCATTGCTGTCATCAAAGTCCTCCATCGGGCCGGCGTTGAAAAACGGGCTTCCGTAGTCCGACTGCATCCACATAAACAGATCCGTCATCGACTTGTCATCCTCAGCCGTTTCCTCGATCTTCTTCAGGTCAGCCTGAATAGGCGATGCACCCTCATTGTTGCGGCGCACCGTATCCATTGCCTGATTATAGATAGTCGAGACCTTGAATGCAACGCTACCCGCTTCAGGGTTCGTCTCGGCAAGCGAAGTCACGATCTCCTTCACGCGCTCCTGATTCTGCTCGTCAAGCACGTTGAACTGACCGTAGCGGGCATGTTCTGCTGTCAGAGGGTGAGCCTGCTGCCAACCCTTGTTCACATGTCCATAGAAATCCTCACCCGCTGCGATTGTTTCATCAACCGAAGTCGTGTCGAGGCTTTTGAGGGCAGAACCTTTCTCGGCACATCCGCCGACAACGGTGCCCGCTGCTGCTATTGCCATACAATATACGACGTATGAAATCTTCATTTTTACTTTAGCTATTATTTTATCAAACTGCCTCACCGCGCTCTCCGAGA
>CAYSKE010000172.1:1723-3990 GCA_964431465.1 uncultured Muribaculaceae bacterium
GCCGGTTCGATTCTTACATTATCCCACGCTCACGCAGCTTCTGCTGCCAAGCCCATGCCGAGCGCATGGTGTCGGCAAGCGGAGTAGCAGCCTTCCAGCCCAGCACCTCATTGGCATGACGGGGGTTAGCCCACACCTTCTCGATATCGCCCGGGCGGCGGCCTACGATCTTTTTCGGAACGGTCACACCCGTTGCCTTCTCAAACGTGTCGATCAGCTCCAGCACCGACACGCCGTTGCCTGTGCCGAGGTTGAAGATCTCCACCGATTCATTCGACTTATCCTCAAGCATTCTCTCCACTGCGATCACGTGAGCTTTAGCGAGGTCGACCACGTTGATGTAGTCGCGTATGCACGACCCGTCGGGCGTAGGATAATCGTTACCGAACACGCTCAGTTCCTTTCTGATACCCATAGCAGCCTGAGTCACATAGGGGAGCAGATTCTGAGGCACACCATTGGGAAGCTCACCGATCTCTGCGCTCGGATGCGCGCCCACAGGATTGAAATAGCGCAGTATCACGCTCTTAAACGGAGCACCTGCTGCGATTACGTCAGTGATGATCTCCTCCGAGATCTGCTTCGTGTTGCCGTAAGGCGAAGTAGCCTTCTTGATAGGAGCTGCCTCAGTCACAGGATTCTCGTCAGGTTCGCCATACACCGTGCACGACGAGCTGAACACGATTCCCTTTGTACCGTGTTTCGCCATCTGCTCCAGCAGATTCATCAGCGTGTTCAGATTGTTGCGGTAGTAAAGTATAGGCTTCTGCATCGACTCGCCCACAGCCTTGCTCGCAGCAAAATTGATCACACCCTTGATATCGGGATAGCTGTCAAAGAGCTTCTCCATCGCAGCCATGTCAGTACAGTCAGCCTCCACAAAATCCGGACGGATGCCCGTGATCTTCTCGATACCGTCAAGCACTTCCTTATTGCTGTTCGACAGATTGTCGACAATTACTACCGGATAACCGGCCTCCTGAAGCTCAACTACAGTGTGGCTGCCGATGTATCCGGTGCCGCCTGCTACCAGTATTCTTTCGCTTTTCATCTTATTTTCTTATTATTTCATTTAGTCTATTGCAAGTATGAGTCCCTTGAGGTATTCCCCCTCCGGATGATATATCGACACCGGGTGATCGGCCGGCTGAGTCATCTGGTGCAGTATCCTCACCTTCCTTCCTGTCGAAGCTGCTGCCGAGAACACCGCCAGACGCAGATCTCTTGCCGAAATAGCCTGCGAACAGCTGAACGTAAACAGCACTCCACCCGGAGCAATCTTACGCATAGCGGCCGCATTCAGCTTCTGATACCCGCGCAATGCGTTAGGGATAGCCGACCTGTGTTTCGCAAATGCCGGAGGATCAAGCACTATCAGATCAAACTCACCATCCTCCATTCCATCCAGATATTTGAAAGCATCCTCAGCCACAGCCTCGTGTCGCGTGTCGCCGGGATAATTCAGAGCCATATTGCTGTCGGTCAGCGCGATTGCCTTCGCTGAGCTGTCCACCGACACAACCCTTTCAGCTCCGCCACGCATCGCATACACCGAGAAACCTCCCGTGTAGCAGAACATATTTAGCACCTTGCGCCCGTGGCTGTACTTCTCAAGAAGCGATCTGTTGTCACGTTGATCAAGGAAGAAACCCGTTTTCTGACCCTTCAGCCAGTCCACGCGGAATTTCAGACCGTTCTCCATCGCCACATCGGTTGTCATCGACCCCTTCAGGTAATCGTTCTGGGGGTCAAGACGCGCCTTATAGGGAAGCGTTGTCTCCGACTTGTAGTAGACATTTTTTATTCCCGCCTCAGGCAGCTGGATTAAGAGATCGGCAAGCATCTCGCGCCGGTAGTGCATCGCCACGCTGTGAGCCTGCATCACCGCCGTCTCCCCGTATATGTCTATCACCAGCCCCGGCAAGAAATCACCCTCTCCATGCACAAGGCGGTAAGAATTGTTATCCTCGCGTATCAGGCCGAGCGAGCGGCGCAGCTTGTAGGCATCAGCAAGTCGCTGGCTGAAAAATGCCTCGCCAAAGTCGGCATTCCCGTCACCAAACTCCAGCATTCTCACCGCAATGCTACCGATCTGCCAGTCACCATAGCCGAGCACGCGCCCGTCGTGACCGCTCACCTTCACGATCTCACCCTCCTCTATTCCATCACCGGGCACAGTAGCGATCGCACCCGAGAAAACCCACGGATGAAAGCGCCCAAGCGACTCCTCTTTCCCCTTTTTAAGCCTTATCTCCTTCATTCGCAGC
>CAYSKE010000173.1:0-3959 GCA_964431465.1 uncultured Muribaculaceae bacterium
CATGGATTCATCGACGCCACGAGCATGAAACTCGCCGGATAGTCTATCGAATATTTAGCACGCGAGATGGAGATATGCCTGTCTTCAAGCGGCTGACGCATCACTTCAAGAACCGTCCGGTTAAACTCCGGAAACTCGTCGAGAAACAGCACGCCGTTGTGGGCAAGCGAGATTTCGCCCGGCATAGGATTGGTGCCCCCTCCCACGAGAGCAACAGGCGAAATCGTGTGGTGCGGACTCCTGAACGGACGCTCCGTCATCAGTCGCGACCCGCGCCGGAGTTTTCCGGCGACAGAGTGGATTTTTGTGGTCTCGAGAGCCTCGCTGAGTGTAAATGGAGGCAATATCGTGGGGACACGCTTAGCCATCATCGACTTGCCCGAACCGGGAGGCCCCACCATGAGTATGTTGTGGCCACCGGCACACGCAACCTCAAACGCGCGCTTCACATTTTCCTGCCCCTTCACATCGGCGAAATCATATTCAAACACGCCGCACGAAGCCTCAAACTCAGCCCGCGTGTCGACCACCGTCGGAGCCACAGCGTCCGCCGACTCGGTCACCACCGCTATGGCCTCGGCGAGATTCTTCACCCCATACACGTTAAGACGGTTCACCACCGCAGCCTCCGTAGCATTCCCCTCAGGCACGATCATCCCCTTGAATCCCGCCGAACGCGCCATCACAGCCATTGGCAGGATGCCTTTCACCGGGCACAGGCTACCGTCGAGCGAAAGCTCCCCCATGAGCAGGTAGCGGTCGAGATTGTCGGCCGGAATGCGCTCCGTCGCGGCAAGTATCGCCACTGCGAGCGGCAGGTCGTAGGCCGCCCCCTCCTTCCTCACATCGGCGGGAGCCATGTTTATGACGATCTTGCGGCGCGGCACGTCATAGCCATACTGCTTGAGCGACGACAACACGCGCTCCTGACTCTCCTTCACCGAGGCGTCAGGCAGTCCGACGACAGTGAAACCTATCCCGGCATCAGCGCGCGCCTCAATAGTCACCGGGATCGCATCGATCCCCTGCACCGCCGCTCCAAACACCTTTACAAGCATAGCAGCCTCACTTTATTGACCGCGCCATTCAGATCCTGGCCGCTGTACTGTATCTGACCAAGGCTGTCGGCAACAATTACCCATGGCCTCGCCGGGAGTGCCATTGTCGACGAAACGGCCGGATTCCACACACGCTCCCACGGCAGACTGTCGGCAGTCACCTTCTGCTGCCACTCATCAGCTCCCCCGTTTATATCATCAATCTCAAAAAAAGCGGCACGCTTATCTTTCTTGTACTCATCGGCCGTGCGGCGCAGCAGGTTGTCGTTGCCGCTCTGCCTCGTCCGGTCGGGCGAAGTGAAGTAGAGCAGCGTCGCGCGCCGCGAGCGGGGATCGGCATAGATCCTGCGGTTTTCTGTCCCGACAAACCACAATGAGTCGGCAAGCCTCGGCAGACCGCTGTCAACGTTATACACCAGTCCGTCACGGAAACCGTCGACGAGCCACCCTATGCGCGCCTTCTGCGCTATGGTTCTGAGCAGCGAGTCGGCCTCACGCTCACGCCCACGCGCGTCGAAATAGCGCGTGAGCAGCACCGACGAAACCACATTCTCGCTATTCGCGCCAATATACTTCGTCACCGCCTCATTCACCGCGCCGGTCTGTCCGCCCGACAGAGCCTGCTCGTTCTCCCCTATCCAGCGCATAAGCTCCACCGCCGGCTTGCTCCCCTTTATCTCCTTTGCTACCGGATTGTTAAGCTCCAGCTTGCACTCGATGTGATCGCCGTTTTTCACTATAAACGACGCCACGAGCGACCGCGTGCTCGTAAACACATCCACCACCGTGTAGTCGCGGCTGCGACCCTCTATCGAAAATTTCCCGTCGACGGCCGTCGAGCGCAGGGTTCTCACAGCGCCGTCGCCGAAATAGACCACCTGAAGGTTCTGCGTGCCGAGCCCCTCGATAGTGCCCAGTATCCTGAACGAGTCGGCGCCACCGCAGCTCCATGCCAGAGCCGCGACGACGACCGCAATGATCAGTCCGGCAATCCCCCTCATCAGTTTCATTTCTTGTAGCGGGCAGCCTGCTCCTTTATCAGAGCCGGATCATCGAAATAATTTATCTTCATGGCCTTGCGCACGCGGTCGAGAGTCTGGGCGGCAGCAGCGCGCGCAGTCTCCGATCCCTTGCGCAATATCTCGTAGACGCCCGGGATATCCTGCTCATAGATCGCGCGGCGTTCTCTCATAGGCGCAAGAGTCTCTTCAAGCACCGAAGTGAGAAGCTTCTTCACCGTGCCGTCGCCGAGACCGCCCCTCACATAGTGGGCTTTCATCTCGTCGAGCGACTCATATTGCGGAGCGTAGCGCTTCACCTGCTCCGGCGTGCAGAACGCGTCGAGATAGATAAACGGGCAGTTACCCTCCAGATGCCCCGGATCCTCGATGTTGAGGTGCAGCGGATCGGTGTACATAGAGTTGACACCCTTCTTCACCTGCTTGGGAGTATCGCTCAGGTAGATGCAGTTGCCCAGACTTTTGCTCATCTTGGCTTTGCCGTCGGTGCCCGGCAGACGCAGGCAGGCAGCATTGTCGGGAAGCAGGATTTCAGGCTTCACCAGAGTCTCGCCATAGATCATGTTGAAGCGGTCAACGATCTCGCGCGTGAGCTCGATCATCGGAGCCTGATCCTCACCCACCGGCACCGTCGTGGCGTTGAAAGCCGTTATATCGCTCGCCTGACTCACAGGATAGCAGAAGAACCCCACAGGTATGCTCTGCTCGAAATTGCGCATCTTTATCTCGGTCTTCACGGTCGGGTTGCGCTGCACGCGCGACACCGTCACGAGATTCATGTAGTAGAATGCCAGCTCGGCAAGTTCCGGAACCTGACTCTGAATGAATATCGTGGTTTTCTCCGGGTCGAGACCGGCCGACAGATAGTCGAGAGCCACCTCGATCACATTCTGGCGCACCTTCTCGGGATTGTCGGCATTATCGGTCAGAGCCTGCGCATCGGCGATCATCACGAATATCTTGTCGTAAAGACCCGAGTTCTGCAATTCTACACGACGCTTCAGCGACCCCACATAGTGGCCTAAATGAAGTTTTCCGGTCGGGCGGTCACCCGTAAGTATGATTTTCTCCATAATTGCTTTTTTGAACATTCAAAATTAAGAAAATGAAGCGACTTAAAAAAGTCACCGCAAAAAAACATCAGGCAACCGCCCGTCCGGGTGATTGCCTGACCAAAACAAGTGTTAGTATATAGTTTTTTCCCTTGTTTTGTTTTTATCGTTTTGCTATTACTTCACTTCCCATGTCTCTCCCGAGAGAATCATGTCGCGCAGCGTGTCAAATCCCTTCTTGGCGCGCACCTCGGCCACCTGCTCGCTCACAGCGTCATTGTAGGTCGGAGCGGCATAGTCGCGTATCACGCCTATGGCAAGCGGGAGCGAGTGCCCGTCCATCATAGCCAGCTGCTGATGCAGGAAATTGCTCTCGCAGTGGGCATCGTGCACCAGCACATCCTCGAGCGTGTAGCCATCCTTGCCAACCTCGACCACTTTCAGCAGGAATCCGTCGCGCACCAGACCCTTCTCATTGTTCTTGCCGAAAAGCATCTTCTCGCCGTGGCGCAGATGTATCGTGCGGTCGGCACGCACCTCGCGGTCGGTAATGAAGCTATGTATGCCGTGATTGAAAATCACGCAGTTGGTCAGAATCTCGCAAACCGACGTCCCCTTGTGGCGTGCGGCAGCCTCAAGAATCTCCTGCGACGTCTTCAGCTCCACGTCAAACGAGCGGGCGAAGAAATTGCCGCGTGCGCCAAACACCAGCTCAGCCGGGATGAAAGGATCCTCGGTCGTGCCGTAGGGCGACGACTTCGACACAAATCCGCGATCCGACGTCGGCGAATACTGCCCTTTGGTCAGGCCGTAGATCTTGTTGTTGAAAA
>CAYSKE010000174.1:0-3910 GCA_964431465.1 uncultured Muribaculaceae bacterium
TGACGCGCGCGCTCCTGACGACCTGCGGCAGAAACATGCGTCCTTCGCCGAACAGGCGCCCCACGGTGTTCATCCCCTCCATGAGTGGGCCGTTGATAATGTCGACGGCTTTCTTGCCGTTGCGCTCGATCTCGTCGATAAGCAGGGATTGGAGACCGTCGGTGTCGCCACGCAGGACTTTGGCCGACAGCTGTTCGGCGGGAGTGAGCTGTGTGGCAGCCGGCGAGGGGGCTGGAGTGGAAAGGGGAGAGGCGTTTTTCTCTTCAAGTATTTCTGAGGCGACTTCGATGAGACGCTCGCTGGCCTGTGAGCCCGGATTGCGCCAGAGCACGTCGTCGATGGCACTGCCGAGACCGGCGGGAATGTCGTCGGGGGAGGGAAGCGCGGCGGCGTTGACAATGGCCATGTCCATGCCGAGCGGAATCGCGCGGCGGAGGAACAGGGCGTGCATTGCCTCGCGCACTTTGTTGTTGCCACGGAAGGAGAAGGAGAGGTTGCTCAGGCCTCCTGAGATCTTGACTCCGGGCATGGTTTCCTTTATCCATTTCACCGAGTCGAGGAAGTCGGCGGCGAGATGATCATGCTCGGGCATTCCTGTGGCTACGGCAAGGATGTTCGGGTCGAAAATTATTTCCCACGGGCGGAATCCTACCTGCGGAGATGTGAGCAGCGCGTAGGCTCTTGAAAGGATTTCCTTGCGGCGGGGGAGTGTGGTGGCCTGTCCGTTCTCGTCGAAGGCCATGACTACCGGCACGGCTCCGAGAGCCTTGATCTGCGCGGCTTTGCTGATGAATGCCTCCTCACCTTCCTTGAGCGAGATGGAGTTGACGATGGCACGTCCCTGCAGCAGCTTGAGGGCTGCGGTGATGACGTCGAAGTCGGAGGAGTCGATCATAAGTGGCACGGCAGATGTGATGGGGTCGGCTGAAAGTGCCCTGACAAAGCTTTTCATCTCGGAGGCTGCGTCGAGCATGGCATCGTCGAGGTTTATGTCGAGGACGCGCGCGCCTGACTCGATCTGCTGGCGGGCGATTGCGACAGTCTCTTCGGTGTTGCCTTCTTTGATAAGCCGGAGAAATTTGCGGCTTCCGGCCACGTTGCACCGCTCGCCCACGTTGAGGAAGTTGTTTTCAGGGACGACATCGAGTGCTTCGAGCCCAGAGAGGTGCAGCACGGGTTGGACGGTGGGAATCGCGCGCGGTGCCGCTGCCGACACTGCTCGGGCGATCTCACGGATATGGTCGGGCGTGGTGCCGCAGCATCCACCCACGAAGTTCAGCAGCTTTTTCCCGGCGAGTGCCTTTATCTTTTCAGCCATGCTGCCGGGCTGCTCGCTGTAGCATCCCATTTCGTCGGGTAGTCCGGCGTTGGGGTAGATGCCGACGGCGCAGGGGAGCTTCTGGAGGTCGAGAAGGGGAGCGCGCATCCCCTCGACACCAAAGCCGCAGTTGAGCGAGAATCCCCACGGATCTACGTGGGTGAGGGCGGCGGTGAAGGCGTCGAGTGTCATGCCGGAGAGGGTGCGCCCCGCTTCGGCAAGTGTCACAGAGATGATGATGGGGAGACGGATGCCGGTGCGAGTCATGGCCTGCATGGCTCCGAAAGCTGCTGCCTTGGTGTTTAGGGCGTCGAAGCAGGTCTCGATGAGAAGCAGGTCGGCTCCCCCGTTTATGAGGTTTTCGGCCTGAATGGAGATTGTGGCGGCAAGTGAGTCGAAGTCGGCTGACTCGTCGCCGAGCGTCGCCGCCATGGTCAGGGATTTTCCTGACGGCCCTATGCTTCCGGCTACCCACGCTTTGCGGTCGGGGTGCAGCCGCATGAAGTCGTCGGCGGCTTCACGCGCGATGCTTGCTGCTGCTAATGCGATTTCGCCGGAAAGGTTCTCCACACCGTAGTCGGCAAGCGAGAAGCGGTTGGAGTTGAATGAATTTGTCTCGATAATGTCGGCTCCCGCCTCAAGATAGGCAGTGTGAATGTGCTTAATCTTATCGGGACGCGTGATCGACAGGATGTCGTTGCAACCGGCAAGCGGGAGCTGATGGGCAGCAAACTGGTCGCCGCGGAAATCCGTTTCGTTCAGGCCCATGCGCATGATCATCGTGCCCATTGCTCCATCGAGAATGAGTATGCGCTTAGATGCCTCGTGGCATAGCGAGGCATAGGATTGACGATAGGGAATTTCTGACAGATTTGCTGATATCATGTTGCTTGAATGTTGGCTTAAGAAGCTGCTGAGATTAAATCCCGACAGTTTCCATTAGTGGTTGCTGCGGGCTTTTATTTGGTCAGTACGGCCTGCGTGGGTGGCAGGGTGTTGTTGCGGTGATCGACGGCATCAACCACTTCGTGGGCGAGATGAGTGAATGCCTGCGCGGTGATGTTGCTGTCGAGAGCAACGGGGTGACCGCTGTCGCCGCTGTCGCAGATCACTTCGGTGACGGGAATCTGGGCGAGTAGAGGCACGCCGAGCTCTTTGGCGAGATTTGCCGCTCCCTCTTTTCCGAAAAGATAATAACGCTCGTCGGGGTGACGCTCGGGGGTGAACCATGCCATATTCTCAACTATGCCGAGGACGGGAACGTTGATTTTGGGCTCACGGAACATCGCTATGCCCTTGCGCGCATCGGCAAGCGCCACTTCCTGCGGAGTGCTCACGATGACTGCTCCGGTGATGGGGAGCTGCTGCACGAGCGTGAGATGTATGTCGGATGTGCCGGGAGGCATGTCGATGAGGAAGTAGTCGAGTTCGCCCCAGTCAACATCGCTTATGAGTTGCTTCAGCGCGTTGGAGGCCATCGCTCCACGCCAGATCACGGCGTTGTTTTTGTCGACAAGGAAGCCGATGGAGAGGATCTTGACACCGTAGCGTTCGGCGGGGATGATGAGGTCACGGCCGTCGACTTTGTGCATGTAGAGCTGGTAGTCTTCGATACCGAACATTTTGGGAACGGAGGGGCCGAAGATATCGGCGTCGAGAAGCCCGACCTTGTAGCCCTCGGCAGCGAGCGCAACGGCGAGATTGGCAGCCACGGTTGATTTGCCTACTCCACCTTTGCCGGAGGAGACGGCTATGATGTTTTTCACATCTTTAAGAGGCTTGTCGGACACGGGCGGGAGTTGCTGACGGTAGAGCGGTGTGACGTTCCCCTTTATGTCGAGCTCGGGATCGCCGAATGTGTTGACGGCGGTTTCGGCTGCCTTGATGATCGACTTTACAAACGGATCGGTGGGACGGTCAAAATGGATGTTGACGCACACTTTGTTGCCGTCGACAGTGATGTCGTCGAGCAGCACCATATCAGACTCGACAATGTTTTTTCCGGTTCCGGGGTAACGGACGTTGGTGAGTGCCTGAAGCACGATCTGCTTTTTATCCATTTTTGTATTATTCCTGATCGGTTGGCTGAATGTTTCCCTGAATCACTCCGCGCGAGTAGGAGCGGTAGGTGTCGTGGGGGATTGTGTCGGCTGCCGGGGGCTCTTCAAGAGATTTGCCGTCGGGCAGGCTGAAAGAGAGGTATTTGATGGTGAGGCCGCGCGAGAGCCACTGCTTTTCGTAGTGGGTCTGTATGTCGGTGAGCGCGGTGTCGATCGCCTGAGAGTTCTCGGGGTTGTAGAGATCGTCGACAGATGCTATCGGGGTGATGCCGTTGTGGTCGAGCAGCATCGAGGTGTAGGCAAAAAGGAAGGGGGAGTCGGTTTTCAGATTTATTGTCCCGGATGGGGAGAGGATCTGAGAATAGAGCGAGAGCATGCGCGTGGCGGTGAGGCGCTTGCGCGCTTTCTGCATCTGCGGGTCGGGGAAGGTGATCCATAGCGAGGCGACTTCTCCGGGAGCGAAGAAGTTGGGAATGAGCTCGATGTCGGTGCGCAGGAAGGCTACGTTCTTGAGCCCGAGTGCTTCGGCCTG
>CAYSKE010000175.1:0-2260 GCA_964431465.1 uncultured Muribaculaceae bacterium
ATAGATCTTGTCGGTCATTATCTTGCCGGTCAGAACCACCTTGTCGGCATTAACGATGACAACGAAATCGCCACACTCAACGAACGGAGTGTAGTCGGGTTTGTTTTTCCCCCTGAGAATCTTGGCAACCTTCGAGCACAGACGACCGAAATGCTGACCCTCAGCATCGATCAGGACCCAGTTGCGCTCAACGTTCTCAGCGTTGGGGGAAACGGTCTTGTAGCTTAATGTATCCACACTAATTTTATTTATTAATACACACTATACCCATCCTGTAGCAGGTGACACACAGGCCATTGGCATCACATCCCACAGTCAGGGCATCTTATTCTCGATTTTTATCGGCTGCAAAGGTACAACATATTTTCCATAACTCCAAATCATTCACTCACAAATCTTCACTGTCACGCAATTTACCACCCCATTTCATAGATTCACGAGTTCTTTTCAAGGCGAGAAAAACATTTCGCATTTAATATTTGTTAAACATTCATACAACTTCACAGAAACAAGAATGAAGAAAATCTATTTGCTCGCAGCGACAGGTCTGATCATGGCCGCCTGCTCCACCGACAACGGCAGTGTGACAATCCAGCTTCCCGACAATTTCAACGACAATACACTGGTGATTAGCCATGTGACGATCGACAATATATTCACTGCCAAGCAGCAGGAAGACCTCAAGGTGATCTACGACACAATAGAGGTGAAAAATGGCGTGGCAAAAATGAAGCTTGATCCCGCCGGAGCAGCACGCTACAACATAGAGCCGCCGGTGATGACCCGCATGGAGCCCGATTTTTATGCTGCACCCGGCGAGAAACTTGAGGTGATCATCAACAACTTCGACCCGCTGGATTACCAAGTGAAGGGCACCGAACTGATGGAAGATATCACGGCTATTTCAGCGATCACCGGCCCGATTCAGCAGGAATATATCACACTCGTCAACACCAGTGACAAAGTCACCGAAGCTCAGGTAAAGGAAATCATGGATCGGTATGATGCCGCGATCAAAAACTTCGTGGCCGAGCATCCCACAAGTCCTGCCATTCCCTTTGTCATCATGGATCTCAGCGGCGACGACTTCAAAAATATCTACGACAACATGACTCCCGAGGCAAAGAAATCCATTCTTATGCCATACGCTGAATTATACAACCGTCAGGCCGAAGAGATGCAGAAAGAAAGAGATGCCGAAGAAGCTAAAAAAGCAGAGATAGCCTCCGGCACAATCACAGCACCCGATTTCACGCTCCCCGACCTTGGCGGCAAGGAAGTGAGTCTCTCCGACTTCCGCGGCAAGTGGGTAGTCCTCGATTTCTGGGGAAGCTGGTGCGGTTGGTGCGTCAAAGGATTCCCCGCACTGAAAGATGCCTACAGCAAATACGGCAACAAGATCGTCATAATAGGCATTGACTGCAACGAGTCAGAAACCGATTGGCGAGCCGGAGTCAAGCAGCATCAGCTACCGTGGCTCAACCTCTACAACGGCAACAACACCGCCCTGTACAACGCCTACAACATTCAGGGCTTCCCCACCAAAGCCATCATCAACCCCGAGGGAAAACTCGTTGACCTCACCACCGGCGAAGACCCCACCTTCTTCAACCGTCTCGCCGACTTCATCAAGTAACTCCACAAAGCTTCGACTTTCCCGGGAAGACTCCATGCATCTCAGCGCGGAGCCTTCCCGATCTTTTATATTGATTTTGAAGAGCCTTTGCGAAACAAATATTATTAAATAAGTTTCTCAAAAGCTTTGCGCTTTCCACGCTCATAACTCACTTCGCCACAGTAGTCAAACCCGCATTTCTCCATCAGGTGAAGCATAGGGAAATTATCAAAATTAGTGTCTATGCGGAAACTTCCAATCCCCTTTTCGGCCGCCAGACGCTCCACTGCCTCAAAAAACAGCGTAGTCACTCCGCGCCCCTGACACCGCTGTGCCACCACCATGCGATGCACCACCACATAGTCCCCCTCGGTCAGCCACTCCCCTTCCAGTTCTTCGTATGCCGGTTCGCCGCTGAACACAACCGCTCCGTAGGCCACCACGTCGTCCATGCCATCGGTCATAACGTAGCCCTTTCCAGTCATCACATCGTCGAGGATATGCGGCAGGCATGGATACGTTTCATCCCATTGCTGCTTCCCCTCTCTGAGCATACGCGCCACGGCAGCCTCAAACATCGGCATGATCTGCGGCAAATCCTCAAGTGTAGCGAGTCTGAACACCATAGTTTCCTTTGATTTAACT
>CAYSKE010000175.1:2360-3888 GCA_964431465.1 uncultured Muribaculaceae bacterium
ATCTTCACCGGATGATTTGCTTCGAGCCATGCGTTGCGCATCATCACATACTCTTTGTCGTCAAACGAGTAGAAGATCTCCACCGCATCCAGCCGACGCACAGCCTTGATCCAGATGAAATCCACCGGACGGTCAAGGGCAATCACGCTCCAGTCTGAAGTGTGATGCGACACCACTGTGCTCAGATTATATTTTCCGTCGACAAACTCAATACCTGTCTTTATGTAATTCTCATGATCAAGACGTATCATCATCCCGGCCTGATCAAACCGCACCTTATAGTCGCCTGAGATCTTTACCTTAGCCTCAAACTCACCGCCATATTCGGCATAATAAAACGGTGCATCGTCAACCGTGAAACCATAGTGAGAGATGCGCCAGTAATCGCTCTTGGGAGTGACATCCATCGTCAGGCTCTTTCCGTTGATCGCCCACTCCGACGGCTCGTTAAACCAGTTCATTTTCTCAAGAGTCTGCGCGCCGCACGACATTGCGGCCACTCCGGCAGCCACCAAAGCAAGTGATATTCTTTTCATAATGAATTTCGGCATATTGAAGTGATTTTCTAACTTTACAAAAGTAATCCCTATGCCCCGAATCAGCAATGGCTAAAAATAACCATTTTACCGACCGTAGCGGCACATTCAGCCAACTCGACACACTGCTCACGACGCAGCCGGCATTCAGCCACAACGACGACAAAGATGCAGGGAATGCTATCGCTTATGCGCGATGCATTGCGGCGGTGGAGAATGTTGTGGCTGTCGCAAGCGATATGTGTCGCGGCACAAGCCATATCTTTGCAGGAGCCTTTGCCGCAGTGCTTGGCCTCAGCGACTACAGCCGCGAGGATTCAATCTGGGAGAAAGAGATACTCAGCCTTATGTCGGCAGAGGAGCAGGAGCAGAAATTTATCTGCGAATTGCGCTTCTACCATTTTCTGCGGCACATCCCCCGTAGCCGGCGACGCAACTATTATCTGGTATCTAAACTGCGCATGCGCACTCCCTCGGGAGCAACCGCCGACATCCTTCACCGCATGTATTATATTTTTGATTCAAAGTGCGAGACCGTCCGATTTGCAATATGTATCTACGGCCCGCTGACATTTGACTTTGCCGGGCGGAGCATGGCAGTCGACTCCCTCACCGGTCTCGGTGAGGAACTTACGGCATCCGCCGACAACGCCATACTCACCCGACGAGAAAAGCAGATTCTATCACTGATCAACAGCGGCCGGAAAAGCCGCGAGATCGCCGACTCACTCTGCATCAGCCTGCACACCGTAAGCCGCCATCGGCAGGAGATACTTGCCAAACTTCAGGTGCGCAACTCCCTTGAAGCCAGCCGCCTCGCCAAGTCCCTCAACCTCATCTGATTCACCCTCCAATCTGGGCAAAATAAATCAGCAGTTAATAGAAAATGGAGCATCATTAGTTTTGTGTATTTCCCCGAGTATAACCGGGAAAATGCACAGTTTTCGTTTGTTTTCCCAAATATAACCGGAAAAATATTCTGATCAAAATAC
>CAYSKE010000176.1:0-3858 GCA_964431465.1 uncultured Muribaculaceae bacterium
ATTCATAAGTTCTTCAACGAGCGCGGTTTCGTTTATCTCAACACGCCTCTGATCACCGCAAGCGACTGCGAGGGTGCCGGAGCGATGTTCCAAGTGACGACGCTCGACCTGAACAATCTCCCCAAGGATGAGAACAACCGCGTGGATTATAGCGCCGATTTCTTCGGTAAGCCCACGGCTCTCACCGTGTCGGGTCAGCTTGAGGGTGAGCTCGGCGCGACCGCACTGGGTGCGATATATACTTTCGGTCCTACATTCCGTGCCGAGAACTCCAACACTCCGCGCCACTTGTCGGAGTTCTGGATGATCGAGCCTGAGGTGTCGTTTCTCGACATCGACGGCAACATGGATCTCGCCGAGGACTTTGTGAAATATTGCATCGGTTATGCCCTCGAGAACTCGCGTGAGGATATCGAGTGGCTTGCCGAGATGTATGACAAAGATCTTATCTCGCGTCTGGAGTTTGTGCTTCACAACGACTTCGTGCGCCTCACCTACACCGAGGGCGTGAAGATTCTTGAGGAGTCGGGTCACAAATTTGATTTCCCGATCTACTGGGGTGCCGATCTTCAGAGCGAGCATGAGCGTTATCTTGTAGAAAAGCACTTCAAGAAGCCGGTTATCCTCACGGGTTACCCCAAAGAGATCAAGGCATTCTACATGAAGCAGAATGACGATGGCAAGACTGTGCGTGCGATGGATGTGCTCTTCCCGAAAATCGGCGAGATCATCGGCGGCTCGGAGCGTGAGGAGAACCTTGACAAACTGCAGCAGCGCATTGATGAACTCGGCATTCCAATGAAGGACATGTGGTGGTATCTTGACACACGTCGTTTCGGCACGGTGCCTCACAGCGGCTTCGGTCTCGGCTTCGAGCGTCTGGTGCTGTTTGTGACCGGCATGACCAACATCCGTGACGTCATACCTTTCCCACGTACGCCGGGTAATGCCGAATTCTAATTTTGTTTAATCTTAAAAATAAGTTACTATGGAAAAAATTGAACCCGGAAAATACGTCGAGATGACCTACGACCTCTATGAGGTGCAGCCCGACGGTAAGGATAAACTTGTGCATCAGGTTGATCCGTCGGATCCTGAAAAGATCGTGTTCGGAGTGACCCGCGGTGTGATCGCCCCGCTCGAGCGCGCACTCGACGGTCTGGAGCAGGGTGGCGAATTTGATGTGAAGGTAAAGGCAGAGGAGGCTTTTGGCCCCTATGATCCCGAACAGGTAGTGGAACTTGACCGTGCGGTCTTTGAGATCGATGGCAAGTTTGACGAAGAGCATATTAAGAAAGGCGCAGTCGTGCCCATGATGACCGCCGACGGTTTCCGCGTCAGCGGTGTAGTTGAGGAGGTTGGTCCTGAAAAGGTTAAGATGGATTTCAACCATCCGCTTGCCGGTAAGGAAGTGCGCTTCAAGGGAAATGTCACCGTTGTGCGTGACGCTACCCCCGAGGAGTTGCATCCGGCTCACGGCTGCGGTTGTGGCTGTCATGACGGCGGCTGCTCTGACGGTGACTGCGGTGGCGGTTGCCACGACGGTGGTTGCTGCCACTAAGATGCAGTGTAAAGCTTCTGCCTGATAGTCGTTCAGAGACTTCTCAGAGGCTTTAAGAATTTGAATTAAATATTGTTGTCTCCGTTTACCGAGTTCCGACAGAGGTGAGCGGAGACAACTATTTTCGATTCACAATATTAATAAACATTGAATATCAATGCAATATCGCTATGTGGATCGTCCGCTTATAACTTCTAATAAACAATAACAAAGGCGGACTACAAAGTGGTGTTTTTTCGTTTTTTTGATTTAATTTGGTTTAAATTAAAAAATATCTTACCTTTGTCGAAAGAAAAGGGCGTTGGATTCAACGCATCAGATGGCTAAACAGCCAATTTCTATCCCGAAAACAGGCGTTTTTTGCATTTTGCCCAGTAACGCCGGGGTGTGATAACGGTTTTTTCATCGAGCACCTGTCGGGAAAATCACAAAAAGAATTTCCTATTTATTAGTGCGTAAAAAAAGTCATAAAACGCATGGTCACAATTGAAGAGTTACAAAGTAAAGAGCTGGATAGTTTGATTCCGCTTGCAAAGGAATTAGGGGTGAAGAAGCCCGCATCGGAGAAAGAGGATATTATATATCAGATACTTGATGCCCAGGCTGAAAATTATGCATCGAATACTCCCCAGCGTGAGCCGCGTGAGCGTCGCCGCAAGCAGTCGCAGCCGGGTGCAGAGGCTGAAGATCAGCAGCCTAAGAAGCGTGGCCGCAAGCCTAAGATGCAACAGCCTGTAGCCGACATCGTGGAGCAGCAGCCTGTGGCCACTGCGCCTGCCGATGATAACGTGCAGCCTAAAAAGCGGGGAAGGAAGCCGAAAAAAGATATTGTAGAGGGTAGTGATGGCGCGCAGCAGCCGATCGCTCCTGCCGCAGAAGGGGAGGAGAACAACAATGCCGCACAGCCGATGGAGAAGCGTCGTCGCGGTCGTCCGCGCCGAAGCGAGCAGCCCGATGCTGCTGCAACAGTTGAGGGTGGCGATGCACCGGCACCGGCAAAGAAGATTATGCTTGCCCGCACGATCAGCTCGGGTCTGACACTTGCTTCGCGCCGCAAAGCCGCTCCGGTAGCCAAACCGGCGGCAATTGAGGCTGAGAAGCCAGCAGAAACCGAGGTAACCGCAGAAACTACGGTGGCAGAGGTGCAGCAGGCTCCCGCGATGCCGGAGGCACCTGCCGATGTTCAGCCGGCTAATGCCGCAACAGATGCTCCCGTGGCAGAGACAACGGTAGAGACTGCAAGCAATGAGGCAGAAGCAGTTGAGAAAACTTCGGATTTTGTAGAATTCTTCCCCAAGAAAGAAAACAGCACACGATTTGGTGCCCGCAAAGCTGCGGAGCAGGAGTCTAAGCCCGCTCCGGTGCGCATGGATGTTCCGGTGTCGATACAGGAGCCTACGGCTTCGAGCCAGCAGCCCGGAATGCGCAAAGGGAAACATGCACAGGCTCAGGCTTTTGATTTCAATGGCCTTATCGAGTGCTCAGGTGTGCTTGAGGTTATGCCTGAAGGACACGGATTCCTCCGCTCTGCCGATTTCAACTACATGCCTTCGCCCGACGATGTGTATCTGACCCGCGAGCAGATCCGCTCGGCTCACATCAAAACCGGTGACGTGGTAGAGTGCACACTGCGTGCTCCCCGCGAGAACGACAAGTATTTCCCGATGGCGCGTCTGCTGCGTGTCAACGGCCGTTCGCCTGAGTATATACGTGACCGCGTGCCGTTTGAGCACCTGACGCCTCTCTTCCCCGACGAGAAGTTTGATATCACGAGCGGACGCACGTGCAACATCTCGACCCGCGTTGTCGATATGTTCGCCCCGATCGGCAAGGGTCAGCGCGGTCTTATCGTGGCTCCTCCGAAAACGGGTAAGACTATCCTTCTGAAAGACATTGCAAACGCGATTGCCGAGAATCATCCTGAGACCTACATCATGATTCTTCTGATCGATGAGCGTCCGGAGGAGGTGACCGACATGATCCGCAGCGTCAACGCCGAGGTTATTTCGTCGACATTCGACGAGCCCGCCGACCGCCACGTGCGCATCGCCAATATCGTGCTTGAGAAGGCTAAGCGCATGGTAGAGTGCGGTCATGATGTGGTGATTCTGCTTGACTCGATCACCCGTCTTGCACGCGCCTACAACACCGTGACTCCCACATCGAGCAAGATCCTCTCGGGTGGTGTGGATGCCAACGCCCTCCAGAAGCCCAAACGCTTCTTCGGTGCCGCCCGCAACATCGAGAACGGCGGCTCGCTCACCATCATAGCTACCGCTCTGACCGAGACAAGCTCG
>CAYSKE010000177.1:0-3853 GCA_964431465.1 uncultured Muribaculaceae bacterium
GCCCGCATCATTCCTTCTTCAACTTGCGAAAATCACTCGCCCAAAACCGCCCCAGCGGCCCTGAAATTTTATGAGATGGGGTCTAAATGTTGCGGGATAAGGGATGCCGGAAGGTGCCCCTTCTTATCTTTGCCGCAAAAAACACTCATCTAATAATATGGACCAAACATTCTCACAAGCCATCAATGCTTGGAACGCACTCTCGCCCTTCCGCAACGACCGGGAACGATGCAAACGCTACGTCTACGGCGACCAATGGGACGACGTAATAAAAGTAGGCAACGAATACATCAAGGAAAAAGACTTCATCCGCCAAGAAGGGCAAATCCCTATGAAAAACAATATCCTCCGCCGCATCCTAAGAAACGTTGTAGGCCTCTATCGATCGCAATACCAAGTGCCACAGCTATCAGCCCGCGACACAACCCTCAAGGGGGAACAACTTCGCGACGAAAACCGCCGACGCCGCGTATGGTTTCAACAAAACCATATGGAAGAACTTTCCGCACGTCTGCTTGAAGAGTTCCTTATCTCCGGCATGGTGGCGGCAAAGGTAGAGGGCACAAGCATCCTCCCTGTCACCCCCGACAATTTCTTTTTCCGTTCTGACGGTTACGACCCTCGCGGCATAGATATAGACCTGATAGGGGAGGTGCACCGCGTAAGCTACGGTGCCCTTCTTCAGAAATTCTGCAAGACAGCCGACGATTTCCGGCGTCTCACTTCAATATATAAGGAAGCAGGGAGAGGCGACGGCATTTACACAATTACTGAAGTTTGGCACCGCGAAACGCAGGTGATCGGTATGCTCCACGACGAGGCTTCGGCAAGCCTGCGCGTGGGGCATATGGCAGATATGGTAGAGAGGATGAAAAAGAAAGGTGGCGGGGGAGTGGCTGGCATAGTAAGCACTTCATGGCGCCAGCTTTGGTATGCCGAAGACGGCACGCTGCTCCGAAGCGGCGAGGCAAAGGAGAGGCATCCATACGTGTTTAAGGCATATCCATTTGTCGACGGGGAAGTGCATTCCTATATCGGCGACCTTATCGACCAGCAGCGCTACGTCAACCGGCTCATAACGCTCTACGACTTTGTGATGAAGGCGAGTGCGAAGGGGGTGCTTTTGGTGCCCGACGATTCTGTATCGGATCGGATGTCGCTGCAAGACATGGCTCGTGAGTGGTCGCGGTTTAATGGCGTCATCACGTATAAGGCGCGCCCCGGGATGCCGATGCCTACGCAGGTGAGCGGGAATGCAGCTAATATCGGCATCACGGATCTGCTGAAGATTGAGATGCAGATGCTTGAGGATATTAGTGGTGTGAGCCCGACGCTGCAAGGCAAATTAGTGACCAATGCCACCAGCGGCACACTCTTCGCCCAGCAAAACGAAGCTGCCCAAACCTCGCTGCTGGATATATTGCGGACTTTTGAGGATTTTTTGGGTATGCTTGCCTCCTATTCTGAAAAATAATTTGGCGATACGCCAAATTTTTGCTTATTTTGCATCATGGATAATTATATAGTGAGCGCACGTAAGTACAGGCCTGCCACTTTTAGCACTGTGGTAGGGCAAAAAGCCCTGACCTCCACGCTGAAAAATGCTATCGCCTCCGACCGCCTCGCCCAAGCCTACCTCTTTTGTGGGCCTCGAGGCGTAGGCAAGACTTCCTGCGCAAGAATTTTTGCAAAGACCATCAACTGTCTCAACCCGACAGCCGACGGCGAGGCTTGCTGCGAATGCGAAAACTGCAAGGCCATCGAACGAGGCACATCGATGAACGTGGTGGAGCTCGATGCCGCATCCAACAACAGTGTAGACGACATCCGTGACATCACCGACCAGGTGCAGACCCCTCCACAAGGGGGAAAATACCGCGTCTTCATCATCGACGAGGTGCATATGCTCTCTTCAGCCGCATTCAATGCCTTCCTCAAGACTCTTGAGGAGCCTCCTAAATACGTTATTTTTATTCTTGCTACCACCGAGAAGCACAAGGTGCTCCCCACAATCCTCAGCCGATGCCAGACCTACGACTTCCGCCGCATCACGATCGAGGATATGGTGGAGCAGATGCAATATATCGGAGAGAAGGAGGGTATTAAGACCGACCCTCGGGGTCTGGAGGTGATAGCCCGCAAGGCCGACGGCGCAATGCGTGATGCCCTTTCCATCTTCGATCAGGTAGCAGCCTCCTCGCGCGGCAACATCACGTATGAGAGCGCCATCGAAAACCTCAATGTGCTCGACTACGACTATTATTTCCGTCTCGTCGACATGTTTCGCACCGGCGATATATCCGGGGCGCTTCTGCTCTACCGCGATGTGCGCGCAAAGGGGTTTGATTCGCTATTCTTCCTCAACGGACTCGCCGACCATGTGCGCAACCTCATGGTGGCTGCCGACCCCCGCACAGCAGAACTATTGGAAACCTCAAAAGACGTGGCTGAACGCTACACGAAGCAGGCAACAAGTCTGCCACTCCAGTGGTATTATGCAGCTATGAAGGTGCTCAACGACGGCGATGTGCAATATCGCACAGCCACCAACAAGCAGTTTCTCGTGGAATTGGTGCTGATACGCCTCTCACAACTTCTAAAACCTGCTACGCCCCCTTTTGACTTGGTGGACTGTGACTACCCTCTCCGCGACATCACCGAAGCAGCTCCGCAACTGCCGGAAGCAGTTCAGCCTGCCCCGTCACAGTCCACGACCCAACTCAATAGAGAGGTGGTTTCCCAACCCCCTGTTCAAACCCACAATGGAGGGGCGGTTTCACAACCCCCTATACTCCCACCCAATGGGAGGGTGCTCTCCCAAACGCAGAATAAAATACGCAAAAGCAAAGCCCCCACTTTCCGCCTGAACGACAACACTGTAGAAGAGCGTATGGCACAATACGCCGAACAGCGCAAGGAGCACCGCGAACCGGTAGACATGGAAGGTTTTGCAAGAGCCTGGAGCAAGTATCAGCAAGCTAACCAGCAGCAACACATCCTGACGAGCGCCATGCGCAACAGCAATCCCACCCAGACAGGGGCTGAAGAATTCCTCGCCCTCGTGGGGCATCCTGCTGAGGTGCAAGCGTTTGAACTCGCGATGCCACAGCTGATGGATTTCATGCGAAGGGAACTTCGCAATGACTCCCTGACGCTCCGGATAGAGATTGACCCGACTCGGGCTGTAAGCAAGCAGCTCCCCCCTCTGGAGTTCCTGAAGGAATGCGTGCAGAAAAACCCCGACTTAGGCGAACTCCTGCGCAAACTCCAAGCCGAACTGGCGTAATTGTTGACGACAACTAAACAAGACTATGATACAGATAAGCAATAGAATCAAGGCCATGGCGCAGAGCGCCACTATGGCGATGACTGCCAAAAGCGCCGAACTCCGTGCGCAAGGCATCGATGTGATCACAATGAGTGTCGGCGAACCCGACTTCAATACACCGGATTTCGTGAAAGATGCCGCAAAGAAGGCTATCGACGAAAACTACTCCAAATATAGCCCCGCCCCCGGCTACCTCTCCACCCGCGAAGCGATATGCCGCAAGCTTGAGAAGGAAAACGGTCTTAAATACACCCCGGCTCAGATCGTGGTAGGCAACGGAGCAAAGCAAGAGCTATGCAACGCTGTGCTCGCTCTCGTCAACCCTGGCGACGAGGTGATCATCCCGATGCCTGCGTGGGTGAGCTATGTGGAGATGGTGCGCCTCGCTGAAGGCAAGGTGGTGGAGATATGGGCTGGTGTTGACCAGAACTTCAAGATCACTCCTGAGCAACTTGAGGCTGCCATCACCGTAACATGAACTATCGTGACTATATGGAAAAATATTTCATTGGCGGTGATTATCGT
>CAYSKE010000178.1:0-3844 GCA_964431465.1 uncultured Muribaculaceae bacterium
CCCAGATCGTGCTTCACCTCGACCACGGTGACAGCTTCGAGCTCTGCAAGAGCTGTATCGACAGCGGTTTCTCGTCGGTGATGATCGACGGCAGCCACCTCCCCTATGAGGAGAACGTGGCTCTCACAAAGAAGGTCGTTGACTACGCCCACCAGTACGACGTAACCGTCGAGGGTGAGCTCGGCGTGCTCGCCGGCGTGGAGGATGAGGTTTCGAGCGACCACCACACCTACACCAACCCCGAGGAGGTTATCGACTTCGCTACCCGCACCGGCTGCGACAGCCTCGCTATCTCGATCGGCACCAGCCACGGCGCCTACAAGTTCACTCCCGAGCAGTGCACCCGTGACCCGAAGACCGGCAAGCTCGTTCCCCCGCCACTCGCATTTGAGGTTCTCGATGCAGTGATGGAGAAACTTCCCGGATTCCCCATCGTGCTCCACGGCTCGTCGAGCGTTCCGCAGGAGTATGTTGACTCGATCAACGCTACCGGCGGCAAGCTCCCCGACGCTATCGGTATCCCCGAGGAGCAGCTCCGCAAGGCTGCCAAGAGCGCTGTCTGCAAGATCAACATCGACTCCGACAGCCGTCTGGCCATGACCGCTGCTGTCCGCAAGGTCTTCGTTGAGAAGCCCGGTGAGTTTGACCCCCGCAAATATCTCGGCCCGGCTCGCGACGAGATGACCAAGCTCTACAAGCACAAGATCGAGAACGTGCTCGGCTCAAACGGCAAAGCTGAATAAGCCGCACACGTAATCGCACTCAATCTATCACGCACGCCGTGCCATGCCGGCACGGCGTGCGTTTCTCTCTTCAACACAAACACCCTCAAAATCATCTCATCACAAGATTTGAACGAGCGAACTATCATCATCGACAATGTCGATCCCGTGGCATTCTACGGGGTCAACAACTCGCATCTGCAACTCATCAAAAGCCTTTATCCAAAACTGCGCATAGCTGCACGCGGTCAGGTCATCAAAGCTCTCGGCTCTTCTGAGGAAACAGCCGATTTCGAAGAAAAAATAAAGCAGCTCGAAGCTTGGTGCGCACGCTACAACAAGCTCACCGACGATGCGATAATCGACATCGTGAAGGGTGCTGCGCCGAAACCCGACAGCAACTCCGATCAGGCCATCATCTACGGCATAAACGGAAAACCTATCTCGGCGCGTAACCCCAACCAGAAGAAACTCGTCAAGGAGTTTGAAGAAAACGACCTCACGTTTGCTCTCGGCCCCGCCGGCACCGGCAAAACCTACATAGCCATAGCGCTTGCCGTGAGAGCCCTTAAAAACCGCGAGGCACGCCGCATCATCCTCTCCCGCCCTGCGGTGGAAGCAGGCGAAAAGCTCGGCTTTCTTCCCGGCGACATGAAGGATAAGATCGACCCCTATCTCCAGCCGCTCTACGACGCGCTTGAAGACATGATCCCCGCCGTGAAGCTCAAGGAGTACATGGAGACGGGCGTGATACGCATCGCCCCGCTCGCATTCATGCGCGGACGCACTCTCAACGACGCCATCATCGTGCTCGATGAGGCGCAAAACACCACCCGCCACCAGATCAAGATGTTCCTCACCCGCCTGGGCATGAACGCCAAGATGATCATCACCGGCGACGTCACCCAGATCGACCTGCCGCGCACCGTGCAGTCGGGTCTCATCCACGCCCTTTCGGTGCTCCGTGGTGTCCGCGGCATCGGTAAGGTCGAGTTCAGCAAGAAAGATATCGTGCGTCACCCGCTCGTGCAGCGCATCGTCGAGGCCTACGAGCGCGAGAAAGAGGAGTCGGAGGCCGCCATGACCGACGATGCTCCCGCCGACGACACCCCCGAAATCGAATAATCAATCCACAATCAACTATAAATTCCACCCTGAAAATATGAAAGCTCTCACCCGCACCGACTACAATTTCCCCAGCCAGGCCTCGGTCTATCACGGCAAGGTACGCGATGTCTACACCATCTCCGACGATCTGCTCGTGATGGTGGCTACCGACCGCATTTCGGCCTTTGACGTCGTTCTGCCCGAAGGCATCCCCTACAAGGGTCAGGTGCTCAACCAGATCGCAGCATTCATGCTCGACTCCACAGCCGACATCGTCCCCAACTGGAAGATAGCCGTGCCCGATCCCATGGCCACCGTGGGCTACCGCTGCGAGGGATTTAAGGTAGAGATGATCATACGCGGCTACCTCACCGGCAGCGCATGGCGCGACTATGTGGCCGGATGCCGCGAGATATGCGGTGTGAAGCTCCCCGACGGAATGCGCGAGAACGAGCGTTTCCCCGAGCCGATCATCACCCCCACCACCAAAGCCGACGAAGGTCACGACGAAAACATCTCGAAAGAGGAAATTATCGCCCGCGGCATTGTTTCGGCCGAGGACTACGAGGTGATGGAGCAGTACACCCGCGCCCTCTTCAAGCGCGGCACTGAGATCGCCGCTGCCCGCGGCCTCATCCTCGTCGACACGAAATATGAGTTCGGCAAGCGCGACGGCAAGGTGATCCTCATCGACGAGATCCACACCCCCGACTCATCGCGCTACTTCTATGCCGACGGCTATGAGGAGCGTTTCGCCAAAGGTGAGCCCCAGCGTCAGCTCTCCAAGGAGTTCGTGCGCCAGTGGCTTATCGACCACAACTTCATGGGCAAAGCCGGCCAGACCGTACCCGAGATGACACCCGAGTTCGTCAAGTCGGTTTCCGACCGCTACATCGAGCTCTACGAGAACATCACCGGCCACAAGTTTGAGAAAGCCGACACCGACAACCTCGAGGAGCGCATAGGCAAAAACGTGCTCGACTGCCTCACCAACATAGGCAAGTGAACCGCCCGACCACAGTAGAGCAGATCAACCCCTACGACGGCGACACACGCGGCAAGACCTCGCAGGTGCGCGACATGTTTGACTCCATCGCGCCCGCCTACGACTTCATGAACCGCGCCATGACGCTCGGCGTCGACCGCACGTGGCGCCGCAAGGCCGTCGATGTAGCCGCGCAGGACTCCCCTGCCCGCATCCTCGACCTCGCCACCGGCACGGCCGATCTGGCCATTGCGCTCGCCAAGCGTCTGCCCGAAGCCGGGATCACGGGAGCCGATCTGTCGGAACGCATGATCGAAGCCGGCCGCGTCAAGGTGGCGCGTGCCGGGCTCGACAGCCGCGTCACGCTGCAAGTCGCCGACGGGCTGCACCTCCCGATGCCCGACGCTACGTTCGACTGTATCACCATCGCCTACGGCATACGCAATTTCGCGTCGATGCTCGACGGCTACCGCGAGATGTGGCGTGTGCTCCGTCCCGGCGGACGCGTAGTGGTGCTTGAGCTGTCGACGCCCACCAACCCCGTCGCCCTCGGCCTGTATCACATCTACACCCGCACTCTCATTCCCGCCGTCGGACGCCTGCTCTCCCACGACCGCCGCGCTTACAGCTATCTCCCCGAGAGCGTCAGAGCCGTGGCACAAGGCGAAGCCATGACCGCGCTCATGACCGAAGCCGGATTCACCGATGCCACCTTCAGGAGACTCACTTTCGGCTCCTGCACAATCTACACAGCAACAAAACCTGCATAAAACTTCACTATGGCCCTTCAATGCGGAATAGTCGGACTGCCCAACGTGGGCAAATCCACCCTTTTCAACTGTCTTTCCAACGCCAAAGCGCAGTCGGCAAATTTCCCCTTCTGCACGATCGAACCCAACGTGGGAGTGATCACCGTCCCCGATGACCGCCTCACGCGTCTTGTCGAGATGTGCCAGCCACGCAGCGTGGTGCCCGCCACGGTCGAGATCGTCGATATAGCCGGCCTCGTCAAGGGTGCGAGCAAAGGCGA
>CAYSKE010000179.1:0-3829 GCA_964431465.1 uncultured Muribaculaceae bacterium
GGGAGTGTACTGTAAGGGGGGGAGGAGGAGAGATCGCGGAGAACGCGGAGGACTCGGAGGGCGCGGAGAACGCGGAGGACTCGGATAAGGGGAGGTTGGATGAGGGTGAGTTTTTTTGTAATTTAGGGGGGATGAATGCGGGGAATGATGATAGAGGTGAGCTGCTGACGGTGGTGGTGGCGGTGAGGAACCGGAAGGAGCGGCTGCGGGAAACGCTGCGGTCGATCTCGGCGCAATGTGATGTGCCGCAGGGAAGGGTGGGGATGATCGTTGTGGATAATGGCTCGACTGACGGGGCGCGCGAGATGGTGGAGCAATGGATGGAACGGGAGGCTCCGGAATGGTTGCGTGTGGAGCTGCTGCAAGAGGTGAAGGTGGGGGCGTGCGCGGCGCGTAACTGCGGTTTAGCGGCTGCGAGGGGGGAATGGGTGATGTTTTTTGACAGTGATGATGTGATGTCGGAGGGTCACTTGCGGAGCGTGGTGGAGGGGATAGATAGGCTTGGGGAAGGAGCCGATGTGATATGCCGGGATGTGGCTCACGTGAGGAGCGACGGGCGCAGGGGAATATACCGCGGCATGGTGGCGGGGGAGGATGTGTGGCTCAATGTGGTGATGCGCGGGACGCTGTCGACTCAGCGTTACTGCTGCCGCCGGGATGTGATGGTGGCTGCGGGAGGATGGGATGAAGGGGTGGAGGTGTGGAATGACTGGGAGCTGTCGGTGAGGCTGGTGGGGAGCGGAGCGCGGGTGGTGTATCGGCGCGGCGCACCGACGGTGACGGTGATTGAGCATGGGGACTCGATCACAGGTGGACGTTTCGCGGATAAGGTGGGGAAACGGGAGGTGGCTCTGGAGCGTGCGCGAGGTTATGCGATGGCGCGGGGATTGGATCGGGTGCAGCGGCTCATCGACATGAAAGGGGCGGTGCTGGCGGGGGATTATGCGCGCGAGGGTGAACGGGAGGTGGCGAGAAGGTTGCTTGACGAGCTTGCGGGGCACGGGATGGTGCCGGGATGGAAATTGCGTTTTATCGCGTGGATGGAGCGGATGATGGGCCGGGGGGCGTCGGTGGTGGCGAGGGTGATGGAAGTGATGTAGAGGGGAGCTCTCGGAGGGCTCGGAGACCGCGGAGATCTCGGAGGGATGCGTTGTGTGTTGATAATCAGGAGGACGCACGAGCCGTGCGTCCCTACTCTGTGGGATGGTGGACATATTGAGAGAGGAAAAAAATGACGGACGCACCATGGTACGTCCGTACATTGTTTGTGGGGAGGAGAGCTCGGAGAATTCCGAGCTCTCGGAATGATCTTAGAGGGGCTTGTAGCTTACGAAGGCTTCCATGGCTTCGTAGGATGCGAGGCCGAGCTCCTGATAGAGTCGGGCTGTGGAGCGGTTGCGCTCTTCGGCACGCTGCCAGAAGAGGCGGTCGTCGTCGCCAAGGAAGGGGGCATTCTCCATCTGCGACTGGTGCTTGAGGATGGAGTTGCGCTTGAAGCGAAGTTCCTCGGGGCTGATGGGTACTGCCATCTCGATGTGGTCGATTTCCCACTCTGCCCATGCGCCACGGTACATCCAGATGCGGCAGTCGGCCATCCAAGGCTCGTCCTTGAGCTCGTCGACGGCAGCGAGAACGGCGTCGGTGCAGACGCGGTGTGTGCCGTGCGGGTCGGCAAGGTCACCTGCAACGAAGATCTGGTGGGGCTTGACGTCGGTGATGAGACGGCGGACGATGTCGATGTCGGTGCGGGTAAGGTCGCCTTTCTTGATGGCTCCGGTCTCGTAGAAGGGGAGACGGAGGAAGTGGATGTGGTCGGGCTTGACGCCGATGTAGCGGCATGCGATGGATGCCTCGGCCTGACGGATGAGGGTCTTCACTTCGCGGATATCCTGCACGTCGATTTCGCCGGCAGCTTTGTGGTCGGCGGTGTGGCGGACGATGGCGCTGAGTTTCTCGTAGCCGGGAGTGTCGAAGCCGAAGAGGGGTGCGACTTTATCCATGACGAGGAAGTAGCGGAGCATGTCTTCGTCGCCGACGGCGATGTTGCCTGAGGTCTCATAAGCTACATGAACGTCGTGACCCTGATCGACAAGACGCTTGAGTGTGCCTCCCATGGAGATGACGTCGTCGTCGGGGTGGGGGCTGAACACAATGACGCGCTTGGGATAGGGGTTGGCGCGCTCGGGACGATAGGTGTCGTCGGCGTTGGGTTTTCCACCGGGCCAGCCAGTGATGGTGTGCTGAAGCTCGTTGAAGACTTTGATATTAACATTGTAACCAGAGCCGTAGAGTGCTACGAGCTCGCCAAGTCCCCAGTCGTTGTAATCCTTGTCGGTGAGCTTGAGGATGGGCTTGCCTGTCTTGCTGCAGAGCCAGACGATGGCGCGGCGGATGAGCTTGGGTGTCCACTCGCAGGTTGTCACCTTCCACGGATGGGCGATGCGGGTGAGCTTCTCGGCTGCTGCGAGGTCGAGCGCTATGCGGGTGTGGTTGTGGGTCTGGAGGAATGAAGCGGGCACGTCGGCTGTCACGGGGCCTTCGATGGCTTTCTTGATTGCCGATGAACGGTTTTCACCCCATGCCATTGCCATGATGCGGGTTGAGGCGAGGATGTTGCCGATGCCGAGTGTGATTGCCGATGAGGGGACTGTGTCGGTGCCGAAGTTGGATGACACAACCTGACGTGTCTCACCGCTGAGGAGGACAAGGCGACATGCTGATGAGGAGAGTGATCCGGGCTCGTTGTAGCCGAGGATTCCTGCGGGGCCTACCTCGCAGATGGTGAGGTCGAGTCCGCCGCAGTCGGCGATCTCCTGCTCGTAGTCGCGGCAGAGGTGGAAAATGTCCTCACGTGTAGCCGATGTGGTGAATGAGTGCACGTTTTCTTCCTTGACGTTGACTTTGTCGAGAAGGATTGCGCGCAGACGGGCGAGTGTCGAGGGGCCGTCGGGTATGACGGGGTAGAACTCGGCGAGGTTGAAAGCGATGACGTTTTCAAATGAGATCTCACCTTTCTCGTAGAGGCGCACGAGCTCAGCGTAGACCGGGGCGCAGTTGGCACCGACACCGAATGCTATGACGCATGTGCCTTTGGTCTCGACGTTTTTCTTGATGACGCGCACGATGTGGCGTGCGAGATAGTCGGCACCGTCGGGCACTGTCTCAAAGATGCGGGTATAAATTTTCTCCTCACGGGTGAGTGCAGCGACATCAATATCGGACTGCGGCTCGTAGTAGCGACGAGACACGGTGTCGATCTTGATCTGCGAACTAAGATTGGTTTTCATTTCAAATAGGTATATTGAAGTGATTTAAAATTACTGCAAAGATAATGAAGTTTCTTTAGACGAATGGTCATTTGCGGGCGAGAATCGTGGCAGAACGATGGGGAACGGTGATTTTTCCGCCGGGTGAGGTGGTGAGTCCGTCGGGGGATATGTCGCCGTCGGCTGCAATGACTGTCCATGAGGCTGAGGGGACGGAAACGACGGTGTCGTCGTCGGAGCCGTTGAAGATGAGTTTTATCTCAGCCCACTCGTCGCCGTTGGCATGGTTGAGTATCGAGTAGGAGATGAGGTTGGGAGTGTCGGTTGTGTCGTCGAAAACGATGTTGCGGGCTATGTCGGCAGCCGAGGTCATGCGGAAGGCGGGATGACTGCGGCGGAGTGCAATGAGATTGCGGTAGTAGTCGAACAGCTGGGCGTTGTGGTGCTTGAGATCCCAGTCGATGGCGTTGATGGAGTCGGGTGACTTGTAGGAGTTGTGTACGCCCTGCTTGTCGCGGAAAATCTCCTCGCCGGCAAACATGAACGGAGTGCCCTGCGAAGTG
>CAYSKE010000180.1:0-3793 GCA_964431465.1 uncultured Muribaculaceae bacterium
TGAATGTGGCTATGTTTGGATTAACAGCGAAACAATGGCGTGAGGCTAACCCCGACCTGAAAGGCAATATCCGTGACTACGCCTCAGTTAATGAACTGATCTGTCTATCCAATATGGAAAGCCTCAATGCCGTATTTATAGAACAGGGATTACCTCAATCGGAGCGACTTATCAAACTTAACCGGATAGCTATCCATCAGATAAGCATATTGGAGAGCGGAGATACAACCCGTAAATTATTGAAATAGTACCGTGTAGGGTTACCCATAATAATCGCACCTACGGTGCTCAGGGATAAAGGAACACTCTGTGAAATGGGGAGAGGGTGGAGGATGCAGAGGGATTATATGGGGATGTCCAACCGCGATGCGGTTGATTATTTGGTTGTACTTGCTTTTTTACCCGCATACCTTTGTCGCTATGCGACTGCGGTATACGGGCCTACAATATCCCATCGCTATCGCGATGGGAAGGGGGCGGAGCAATCGGAGAACGCGGAGAACGCGGAGAGCGCGGAGGGGCAGGGCGGACGCACCATGGTACGTCCGTACAATGTGGGGGAAGAGGAGAGGGTTGGAGGGGGTTAGGGCTGGAGGAGGCGGGAGATTTCGCTGATGAGGTTGCGGGGGGTGACTGGCAGGGTGAGGACGGAAACGAAGTTCTTTCGGATTTTGGCGTCGACGGTGTTGAGCGAGGTGGCGCGGGATGTGATGGCTACTACGGGCACGTCGGGGTAGCGTGAATGAACGGACTCCAAGATGCTCATGATGTCGTCGGCATCCTCAATGTCGATGTTGATTATAACAAGCCCGGGGACGACGTCGACAAGCAGCTGACGGACTTCATCGGCCGATGAAACACGATGGGTTTTGTATTTATTGGAGAGGATGGCCTCGTAAAGGATGTAGTTACTCTCGTAAGGCTCGACGATGATTATGTCGTTGCTTGAAGCGCCACGGGACAGTGCCTGAATGGATGCGGCGGCAGATTTATCTTCACCGGCATTTTCCTTAACGGGCTTATCAATGAGTATGGCTCCGCTTATGGCAAGGACTTTGCCATTTTCGTCGGACTCAAGCGCAAGGGCTGTGATTTTAGCGTTGTGATAAACACCCGTGTCGGCTGCAGTGGCGGTGTCGGCTATGCGCAAATATCCCTCCCATCTCTTGATCTTGCCAGATGAGAGGTCGTTGAAGTTTATTGCAAGCTTAACGCGGTCGTCGGGATGAATGAGGTTGACCAGACGACGGTTGTCGATGTAGCCACGACGTGAGACGGTGACTTCGCCGTCTTCGCCTGAACGGTTGCGGTTGGCACGGATGCGGTCGTAGGCAAGCCGCTTAGCGGCTATGTCCCACACCCACGGAATAAGACGCGCGGAAAGAAGGACGATCTCGAGCTGGCTCTTGGTTGCCGCCAAGTTGCGTCGTGATGCCGCCAATTCACTGATGTCAACACCATAGACATAGCAACGGGGAGACTGCGTGCCGCGCTTGAAAAGCCACTCGTAGGTTTTGCCGGATCTGGGGAAATATTTAGTGTAGGTGACGGCCTGATCATCGGGAACGAGGAACGCCTCCTGCACTTTGGACATAAGCACCTCGAGTGTGTCCTCATAAAATTTGCCTTTCTTTATGGCAAGGTTGTTTTCAAGCAGCACGGCGCGATAACGCTCGTTTTCCTGCCGAAAGCGGTAGGACACAATCTTATTGTTTTCATCCAGCTCCACATCCACGATCATAAACGCCACAGGCATACCTTGAATAATGGCATCGAGCTGCTTGGAGACTTTGGCCTTTGCCCTTTGATCCTTAGTGATGATGTGCATGATGAGCATGATGGAGGCAAGCACTATAACGGCAATGATGATGAACCAACTATAGCGCTCCCAGAATGACAGCGGGGCATTCAGAACCTCCACATCGTCGGGGATGGACTCATAGATGTGACGTGCCTTTATATAGCGGTCGTAGTTGATGACGTTGCCACCTTTCTCGACGGTAATATTGGGTATCGTGTCGAGATAGTTGTTGGTCACCAGACGGTCTATCGCAGACCTGACATTGCTATTGAAGACATCTTCGTCATAGAAATTACCTCCGACAGCCCCAAGCTGGATATAGAGTGGGGTGAGGGCAAAGATGGGATTGGGAGATGTGGCTATTGAATTATAGTCCTGAGTGACGAGCACCGGGAAGCCAAGCAGCGAGGGACGCTCGTAGCTCCATGTGCTCAAGATGAATCCGCATCCTTTCTTGTATTCGGAAATCAGGCGGTTCACCTCCTCGCGTTTCTCGGGACTATCACACAACACCCTGTTGAATTTAAGTTTGGGGTAGTTCTCCTTAATGTAGGCGCGCAGTTTATAGTCGAGATAGCGGTTTATCCACTTGTTATCGCCGATAAACACGATTTCTTCTAATCCACTGATGATATTTGCCATAAGTTCAACCGTTTTCTCAGGGAAATAGGGTTGCGAAACATATAGCAGATTGGCACCGGTGTAAACGGAGTCGATATGCTGCCATGTGGAATAATCGACATATTTCTCGGTGTTGGTATAATAGTCGTCGCGATTACCGACATACTCGGTTACTCCCACATAAACGATGGGAATCTGGTCGCCCCACTCCTGCCGGATACGGTTGATGAAGGTCGTGCCCATGCCGCCTACTATCACAACATAGTCGGGCTTCTCATCGCGATACTTGCCGAACATGGCTTTTTCGGTGAGATCGTAAATTGAATCGTTGCGCAAACGTGCAATCTCAATGTGCTCAAGGCTCACGCGCACCTTGTGCTCACTCGCCGCCTTCACTATAGGATCAATGTCGATGACTCCCTGACGAGCCTCGTTGTAGCTATTGATAACCACCAGCAGCGGACGGGAATCAACATCGGTAATATCGAGCTCGACAGGGTCGGACACAGTGGCATTTTCGTCGGCCGACAAACTCAAGGGCAGCAATATTAAGGCTGCCATGAGAGCGAGCAGACGGCGATATATACAGCTAAAGGCAGAAGTGGTCATAAGATGGTGAATATTTGTCAGGGTTGTAAAGATAACGTGATTAAATTGTAATGACAAATAAAAAGCGGAATCCGCACCTTAAAAAGGGGGGATTCCGCATATTTTAACACGCCGGCAGTGAGCCGCAGCGTTGACTGATGATTACTCCTGAACCGAGAAGCTGAACACGGTGTGGCTTGAGTAGGGCTTTTCGGGAGAGATTGCAGCCGAAGGCCACTCGGGCTTGTTGGGGGTGTCGGGATACTTCTGAGTCTCGAGGCAGATGGCGTTGCGGGGATTGTAGACAATGCCGTTTTTGCCTGTCACAGTTGAGTCAAGGAAGTTGCCGGTGTAGACCTGAATGCCGGGCTCGTCGGTGAGCACCTCAAGCACGATGCCTGTTGTGGGCGAGTAGAGTGTGGCAGCAGGGATGTTGTCGTTGCCGGGGTTGTCGAGTACCCAGTTGTGGTCGTAGCCAAGACCGTTCTTGATCTGCACGAAGTCGAAGTTGTCGATGTCGTCGCCGATCACGCGACCCGATGTGAAGTCCATGGGAGTGCCTGCAACGGGGAGGATCTCACCGGTGGTCATGAATGTGGAGTCAACCGGGGTGTAGTTGGCAGCGGCAAGGGTAAGGGTGTTGTTGGTGATGGCCTCGTTGGGGTTGCCGTTGAGGTTGAAGTAGGAGTGGTTGGTCATGTTGATGATCGAAGGAGCATCGGATGTAGCCTCATACTTAATGTCAAGAGCATTGTCGGGGGTGAGGGTGTAGGTGAGCACCAC
>CAYSKE010000181.1:0-3723 GCA_964431465.1 uncultured Muribaculaceae bacterium
CGAAGCAGCTCGAGAAGGGCATACAGCAGCTCATGGACGAAGGTGTGGCACAGCTCTTCACCAACCAGTTCAACGGCCGCAAGATCATCGGCACCGTCGGTCAGCTCCAGTTTGAGGTCATCCAGTACCGTCTGCTGCATGAGTATGGCGCACAATGCCGTTGGGAGCCGATTTCACTCTACAAGGCATGCTGGATCGAGAGTGACGACGATGAAGCTCTCGCTGCGTTCAAGCGCCGCAAACATCAGTTCATGGCCACCGACCGCGAGGGACGCGATGTGTTTCTCGCCGACAGCAACTACGTGCTTCAGATGGCTCAGAACGACTTTCCGAAAATTAGGTTCCACTTCAGCAGCGAATTCTGATGATCTATTTCGTGTCGGCAGGCGAGGCTTCAGGCGATCTTCACGCATCCCACGTGATGAGCGAGCTGAAGCGTCTTGACCCGGCGGCACGGTTCGTATATCTCGGTGGCGACCACATGGCAGCAGTAGCCGATACCCCTCCCCTTATCCACATCTCAGAGATGTCGGTCATGGGCATCGCGCGGGTCATAGCATCGCTTCCACGCATCATGCGGCAGCTCGACGCTGCAAAGAAAGCCATTGACCGTATCCGTCCCGATGTGGTGGTGCTCGTCGACTATCCTTCATTCAATCTCAAACTCGCCACCTATGCCCACTCGCTTGGCACCCCGGTTGCTTGGTATATATCTCCCAAAGTGTGGGTGTGGAAAGAGTGGCGCGTAGCTGCAATGCGCAAGGTCATCGACCGGCTGTTCTGCATCCTCCCCTTTGAGCCGCGATGGTTTGAGCGGCGCCATGACTGGAAAGTGGAGTACGTTGGCAACCCGTCGGTAAGCGAAATCGACCAGATGCTTGCCACGCTTCCGTCGCGTGAGGTGTTTAGCCGCACTTACGGTCTCGACTCCTCAAGCAAGTGGATAGCATTGGTTCCGGGAAGCCGTCCCGCCGAAATCAAGGCTAATCTGCCTATAATGCTGGCTGCGATGCGACGCTTCCCCAACTACACACCGGTGATAGCGGGTGTCGCGACCATTCCGGTCGAGCTTTACGACTCCCTGCGCGGCGACACGCGCATCATCTTCGGAGCCACCGGCCAACTGATCGCCCACTCCGAGGCAGCCATGGTCACAAGCGGCACAGCCACACTCGAGACCGCCCTCATCGGCACGCCTCAGGTGATGCTCTACCGCGACTCTGGATCTCACCTCATTTATTCCCTCGGAAGAAATCTACTCAAAGTAAAATACTTCTCGCTTCCCAACCTCATCATGGGTGAGGAGGTTGTCAAAGAACTTGTCATGCACTTCTGCACCCCCGAGGCCGTGGCCGAAGCATTGAACCGGATACTCCCCGGCAACTGCGACTATCAGCGGCAACAGCGGCAGTACGCCGATATGCGCAAGGTGCTTGGCAACGGCAACGCACCGCTCGAAGTGGCAAGGGGGATAATAAAACTTGCAGAAAGGTGAACGTCTCAATCACACTTGTTCCGCGTGGCGGACTCGCCAACCGTATGCGGGCCATTGCATCGGCATCGGCTCTTGCAACCCGTATAGGGGCAAAACTCAACGTAATCTGGATCGCTACCGGCGACCTCGCGGCACTGTATTCCGACCTTTTTCTCACCGACAATCTCCCCTTTAGGCTCACCGAACTCCCGCGCCGCAAATTTGCCTATCTCCCCCACCGCGGCAAATACCTCTATCTTCCCACCTTGTGGCAGTCGGTGAGATACTCCTCGACGCTGCGCGACGAGCGGAGCCGCGACCGCCATTACCTCATTGATGCCGAGCCCGAAACCGTCTACGCCTTTTTCCGCTCGGTAGGCACCGGCACGGTTTTTGTCGACACCTGTCACCAGTTCTATCCCTTTTCGGCCGAGCTCTACCGCTCACTGTTCCGTCCGTCGCCAAACGTTGAGAAGCGCATTCGCCAGCTGATGCCCGACACTCCCCGAGGCACAGCCGCTCCCATCGGGCTTCACATACGCCGCACCGATCACATCCAGTCCATACAGAGCAGCCCGCTTGAGCTCTTCGAGAAAGAGATGAAAGATATTGTCGCCGCCGACCCCGGCCGCCGCTTCTATCTTGCAACCGACGACGACGCTACCAAAGAGCGGTTGCGCTCACTCTTTCCCGCCAACATCATCACCTCGCCATCCACAGCCTCGCGCTCATCGCGTCAGGGCATGATCGACGGAGCAGCCGAGATGTTTGCGCTCTCGCGCTGCCAGTCGATTCTCGGCTCATTCAATAGCTCCTACTCTGAGGCTGCCGCCTTGATGGGCGACATATCACTCAAGATTATAAAAAATTAACTTTACAGTGACCTTTAAGGCGATTAAATTTGTTTATCCCTATAAAGGTAGCCAATGAGCCGTAAAGTCTACTATAGATTCAACACCGTCACCGAAACCTACGAGAGGGTCTACCCCACTCGCAGGGAGCGCATACTTGCGGCTTTGAAGCAGACATTTGAGGGCATAAGCATCGGAGGTTTCATTCTGCTCCTGCTCTACTACTGGATCGACCTGCCGCGCGAAAAGCGTCTGCGCGAAGAAAACACCCAGCTCAACGAGCAGCTCCACGACCTCAACCGCCGCCTTGATGCCTCAATAGCCGTCATGGAAGCGATTGCCGACCGCGACAACAACTTCTACCGCGTGATCATGCAGGCCGAGCCGATCTCTGACTCCCGACGCTATGCCGGCCTTGAAAACTCATCGGCTTACCGCCGTCTCAACTCACTCGACGATGCAGGGCTTGCCTCCGAGATTTCCGACAAGATGGATATGCTCGACCGCCAGCTCTATTCCCAGATCCTCTCATTCGACTCGCTGCGCGTGATTGCCTCGGAGCAGCAGGATCGCCTGACCCATATTCCCTCGATCATGCCCGTGGCAGAATCATCGCTCCGCAAGATGGCATCGGGCTACGGCTACCGCATCGATCCCATCTACGGCACCGGTAAATTTCACGAAGGAATGGACTTCTCGGCACCTGTAGGAACACCAGTCTATGCCACCGGCGACGGCAAAGTCACCGATGCCGGCTGGAATCACGGCTACGGAAACTCCATCGACATAGACCACGGCTTCGACTATCTGACCCGTTACGCCCACCTGAGCAAAATCATGGTGAAAAAAGGTCAGGAGATAAAGCGCGGCGACCTGATAGGGCTCGTGGGCAACACCGGCAAATCCACCGGCCCCCATCTCCACTACGAAGTGCGCTACAAAGGCACACCTCAAAACCCCGTCAGGTTCTATTTTCAGGACCTTACGCCCGAGCAATACAACGAGCTTATTCTTCAGGCAGAAAATGCCTCACACGTCATGGACTGATCAAGTGTGATATGGAAAAGACTTTCTATACTATAGGAGAAGTCGCCGACTTCCTCGACATACCGGCATCTACACTGAGATATTGGGAGTCGCAGTTCACAATCCTGTCCCCCACGCGCACCCCCACCGGACGCCGTCGCTACACCGCTTCCGACATTGAGAAAATCAGGAAGCTCTATTATCTTGTGAAAGAGAAAGGGCTGAAGCTCGATGCCGCTCAGGCCGAACTAAAACGCAATCCCACCAACGTCGACCACAAATTCCGTGCCATAGAGCGGCTCCGCACCCTCAAAGGCCACCTTCAGCTGATGATCGACTCCATCGACGAGCGCCTCAAGCACGTCACCCACT
>CAYSKE010000182.1:0-3720 GCA_964431465.1 uncultured Muribaculaceae bacterium
TGACTCAGGCACACGGCCATCATGCCGCTCCCCGGGCCCGGAGCCGTCACGATCACCAGCGGACGCGTCGTCTCCACATAATCATTCTTGCCGAAGCCCTCATCCGAGTCAATCAGAGCCACATTATTGGGATACCCCTCGATCGTGTAGTGGCAGTAGGTCGTGATATCCAGACGCCCCAGACGGCGGCGGAAAGCATCCGCGCTCGCCTGACCGTTATAGTGCGTTATCACCACCGAGTTTACCAGAAAGCCACGCGCCATAAACTCGCTGCGCAGTCTCAGCACATCCTCATCGTATGTGATGCCGAGGTCGCTGCGCACCTTGTTTTTCTCGATATCGAGAGCCGAGATCACGATCACGATTTCCGCCCTGTCGGCAAGTTTGCTCAGCATTCGCAGCTTGCTGTCGGGCTGGAAGCCGGGAAGCACACGGCTTGCGTGATAATCGTCGAAGAGTTTGCCGCCGAGTTCAAGGTAAAGCTTGTCGCCGAACCGGGCTATACGTTCCAGTATGTGTTCAGACTGGATCTTGAGATACTTCTCGTTGTCAAAACCATATTTCATAACGGGTCATAAAATTACTCATAAATTCTAAAAACCTCACCCTCCACCCAATCTTTTAACACAAAAATTTCCTGTCGGCGGGCATCGCTATTTTCCCTATCTTTGCACACGCTTTCAACTCTAATAGTCTGAAGTGATGCCCGACATTTCAATGATACGTGAGGGAGTGCCCATGACTTTTGCAAGGCAGCTCAGGCTTACTGTCGCTCTTGCCACTCCCGCCATGCTGGCACAGTTGTCAAGCATAGCCATGCAATATATTGACGCATCCATGGTTGGTCACCTCGGAGCCGACGCATCGGCGTCAATCGGACTCGTGTCCACATCCTTGTGGCTATTCTGGGGGATATGCGCCGCTGTCACCACAGGCTTCTCCGTGCAGGTCGCCCACAAAGTTGGCGCAAAAGACTTTGCTGCCGCTCGCGACGTTCTCCGGCAGGGCATCGTGGGCGCGTTGATTTTCAGCATCATCATCTCCGTGATAGGCATTGCCATCTCCGCCCCACTCCCACGCTGGCTCGGCGGCACGCCTGCGATATGCCGGCAGGCGTCGCTCTACTTCCTTGTCTTCGTTTCAGCCCTTCCCCTCCTCACCATCAGCTACCTTTCCGGAGGTATGCTCCGCTGTGTTGGCAATATCCGCGTCCCCAGCGTGCTCAGCATCATGATGTGCGTGCTCGACTGCCTTTTCAACTTCCTTCTCATCTTCCCCACCCGCGACATTAGCGTGGCCGGAGCCACTTTCACCCTTCCCGGTGCCGGACTCGGTGTGCTTGGGGCCGCACTCGGCACAGTCCTTGCCGAGACGGTCACCGCCGCTTTCATGTTCTGGTATGTCTATTGCCGCCAGCCCGAGTTGCGTCTGCGCGGACTCCACGGTAGCTATCGGCCGCGCAGGATCATTATGCGCAAGGCAGCCACCATATCCGCCCCGATGACACTTGAGCACGCCGTCATCTGCGGCGCGCAGATAGCGGTCACCACCATTGTCGCCCCGCTCGGTGTCATTGCCATCGCCGCCAACTCCTTTGCCGTGACTGCCGAGAGCCTCTGCTACATGCCCGGCTATGGCATCGGTGACGCGGCCACAACGCTTGTCGGACAAAGCTACGGAGCCGGACGCCGCGACCTCGTGCGCCGTTTCGCCTATATCACCGTCGGGCTCGGCATGGCCGTCATGACCATCATGGGCATCGCCATGTGGATCGTAGCCCCGCTGATCATGGATATGATGACCCCCGTAAAAGAGATTTCTGCCCTTGGTGTGGAGATACTGCGCATCGAGGCGTGGGCCGAACCAATGTTTGCGGCCGCGATTGTCACCTACGGAGTCTTTATCGGGGTCGGAAGCACCACCCTTCCCGCCATCATGAACTTCGGCAGCATCTGGATCGTCAGGCTACCCCTTGCATGGATCCTCTCGCGCACCATGGGGCTCAAGGGCGTGTGGATAGCCATGTGCATCGAGCTCATCTTCCGCGGGTCGATATTCCTTCTGCGCCTCCTGCGCAAGCGATGGATACCATTGTCCGACAAAAAAAGCGTCACATGATATTTTTTCTTTCTCAAACGTTATATATTTGTAGACAGGTGCCGCGGCACTCACGTTTCATCTAATATTGACTTTAACTTCACGCTCTGATACACATGAAGGTTACTTTTACTATTGATTATCGCACCAACTGGGGAGAAGCCCTGTTTCTCACTGGTGAGCCCGAAGCCCTCGGTGCAGGTAATCCCGACAAAGCCGTAGCTATGATACCGCAGTCCGACTCCGTTTGGTCTGTGACAGTCGATATTCCGCAGTCAACACCCGATTTCACTTATCGCTACTTTGTGCGACACGAGCAGGGCGACATCATAGCCCGGGAATGGGGGCGTGCGCCACACCTCTATCACCATTCTTCGGCTGACACTCCACGTGTGCGCCGCTTTGATTATTGGCAGGACATGCCCGCCGACAAGCCTTACTATTCATCGGCGATAATCGACACAATCAACCGCCGCGATCACCGCAAACGCATCTCGCGCCCCCGCAACGGCATGATCACCATTTCCGTCGAGGCGCCCATGGTAGCCCCCGGTCAGGTTGTGGCCATAGCCGGAGGTGTCGGTGAGCTCGGCAACTGGGATCCTGCCAAAGCACCCGTGATGAACGACCATGCTTTCCCCGTCTGGACAGTCAATATTCCCGCCGCAGAGCTACCTCGCTATTTTGAATATAAGTTCTTCATTTGCTCCAAGGAGTCATCCCACCCCATCGCATGGGAGGATCGCGACAACCGCACCCTTGAGATTCCCGCCGACGCGCCCTCCACACTCAACAGCTTCTCCGGGATGCGCCTTGTCGATCCCTTCCCGCCGCTGCGTGCCGCCGGAGTAGCTATCCCGGTTTTCTCCGTGCGCACCGCCGACGATTTTGGCGTAGGTGACTTCTTCGACCTCAAGAAGATGGTTGACTGGGCTGTGGCTACAGGGCAGAAATTCCTTCAGATTCTCCCCATCAACGACACCACCATGACAGGGACATGGACCGATTCCTATCCCTACAATGCCAACTCCACCTTCGCGCTCCACCCCATGTATCTGCGCCTTCAGGAAGTAGGCACACTCGACACTCCCGCCCGTCGCGAGCACTACGAGGCGATCCGTCACGAGCTTAACTCACTCCCCGAAATCGACTACGAGCGTGTCAATCGGGCCAAAAACGGCTACACCCGCGAGATTTTCATTCAGGACGGCCCTGCCACACTCAAGACCAAAGAATACAAGAAATTTATAGCCGACAACTCTCATTGGCTCATTCCCTACGCTGCATTCTGCGTCCTGCGCGACAAGTTCTCCACCCCCGACTTCACCGCATGGGGCGATTACTCGACCTACGACAAGAAAAAGATTGAGAAGTTTGTCAGCGAAAACCGCACCGAGATCGACTACGTCTGCTTCATCCAGTATCACCTCGATCGTCAGATGCGTCATGTCAGCGATTACGCGCGTGCCGCCGGAGTAGCTTTCAAGGGCGATATTCCCATCGGCATCTCCCGCACGAGCGTCGATGCCTGGCAGTACCCCCATCTTTTCTACATGAACACCTCGGCTGGAGCACCCCCCGACGACTTCTCGGTACTCGGCCAGAACTGGGGCTTCCCCACCT
>CAYSKE010000183.1:0-3607 GCA_964431465.1 uncultured Muribaculaceae bacterium
AAAACCTCAAGGAGTGGGAGAAGATGCTTGGCGGGGAGAGATACAGGGCGGATGACCGGGAGCTGCTTTCACGGCTTGGCGCGACAAGGATGAAGCTTTGGGAGTTCAACAACATGCGCCCCGACCGCACCGAGGAGATGCACGCCATCATCAGGGAGCTTATGGGAAGCATCGGCCAACGGTTCCACATAAATCAGCCGTTCAGATGTGACTATGGATGCAACATCTTCATCGGCGATGACTTTTTCGCCAATTTCAATCTGACCATACTTGATGAGGCACGTGTCACGATCGGCAATCACTGTTTCATAGGCCCAAACGTGAGCATGTACACTGCCTGTCACCCGCTTGATCCCGCTGAGCGCAACACTCTCGTTGAGTGGGCTGAGCCGATCACCATCGGCGACAACGTGTGGATAGGTGGAAGCGCATCCATCCTGCCGGGGGTGACGATAGGCGACAATGTGGTGATCGGAGCCGGATCGGTGGTAACCCGCGATGTGCCGTCAGACACCGTTATCGGAGGTAATCCGGCACGCATCATAAAAAAATTGTAGCATTTTTTACTCTGCGATGTGGCTATGTTTCGGGCTGATACCGACAACTGACCCTGCCGCAGGCGGCGCGGGATTTGCAAAACTGAACTTACTGGATTATATTCGCGTTATAAAAATAGAACAACACCAGAGAACATTGAAAAAACGGCCGCACCGGAGTTGATTGGGAAACTCTTCAAATTATTCTGAAATACCGAGACACGCTGTGCTGTCCGATGGCGGGCTCCGCCACATCCATGATGTGGTTGCACAAGGTTTTACACCTCCTGCACAAGGCAGATTACAAAGGGCAGCAGGCACTCAAATCCTGTCTTCTCGGAGTTTCATCGCGTCCTCCGGGGCGGCTATCCTATAAAGAGAAGCCATGCTTCACCCATTTATGGTGACGGCATCGGCTTCTCTCTTTTTTTGACCACGCAACGATAAAAATGTATATATTTGTGCCCGTCAACACTCAGGCAACACATCTTTCTATGAAACTTGAAAATAATCTTCTGACTGTCGAAATATCGGAACATGGTGCCGAGCTTCAGAGCATACGCTCCAACGCCTCGGGCCGCGAATATCTCTGGCAAGGCGACCCGGCATTCTGGGGACGACGCTCGCCGGTGCTTTTCCCCATCGTGGGCAAAGCGTGGGAAGGACAGGTACGCTATGGCGACAAAACGGTTGAAATAGGCCAGCATGGCTTTGCACGCGACTGCGAGTTTAAGCTTGTCGACAATACCGACGAGAACACGATCACGCTGCGGCTCGATGCCGACGAAAACACCCTGCGCCTGTTTCCCTTCAACTTCTCGCTGGAGATAAGCTACACGCTCGTCGACGATCGCCTGACAGTCGGCTGGAAAGTGATCAACAATGAGACTGGCCGCGAGATGCCGTTTCAGATCGGCGCACATCCTGCATTCTATTACCCCTCGGGAAAATTCACGCCCGACGGCATAAACGGCTATATGGCTTTTGACCGTAACCGCGATGTGACCTATGAGCTTATCGAGGCGAAAGGATGCCTTGGAGCGACGAAATATCCCGTTGAGTTTGATTCCGACGGGCTGCTACCTATTACGCCCGATATGTTTGACCGCGACGCACTCGTCATCGGCGACAATCAGATTCATCGCATCAGTCTCCTCAGCACCGATTTCCTCCCCTACATGACCGTTTTGTTCAGTGCCCCGATCGTGGGAATATGGTCGAAACCGGGTGCTCCCTTCCTCTGCATCGAGCCGTGGTACGGACGCTGCGACCGCGTGAACTTCAACGGTGACTTCGCCGACCGCGAATACACCTGCCATCTTGCCCCCGGCAAGACGTGGGAGGCATCCTACTGCATGATCTTCGAAAGCATCTGACCGGACGGCCACATGATACACATCTATACAACTCAAGGCACATGCTCGCGCAGCATCGAGATCAAGGTCGCGTATGGGCGCGTGACCGATGTGAAATTCACCGGCGGCTGTCATGGCAACCTTCAGGGAATATGCGCCCTTGTCAGGGGTATGAAAACCGATGAAGTGATCAGCCGGCTCAGCGGCATACGCTGCGGCACAAAACCCACCTCATGCCCCGATCAGCTTGCCCGGGCGCTGAAAGAAATTGAACAAAACTGATTTTTCCACGATGAAATATGCGATCGTAGGCACTGGGGCGATAGGAGGCTACTATGGAGCGATGCTTGCCCGTGCGGGGCACGACGTCTCGTTTCTGCTGCATTCCGACTATGACCATGTCAGCCGCTGCGGACTTCACGTGAGCAGTTGCAACGGCGATTTCTCGCTCCCTCATGTCAAGGCGTTCCGCTCGACCGCCGACATCGGCCCCGTAGATGTGGTGCTTGTTGGCTTGAAAACGACCAACAACCATCTCCTCAAAGAGCTTCTCCCGCCGCTGCTGCATGATCACACCCTCATCCTGCTTATTCAAAACGGTATAGGCCCGGAGCCCGACTTGCAGGCAGAGCTCCCCGACGCACATATAGCCGCCGGTCTGGCGTTTATCTGCTCAGCAAAAACCGCCCCCGGCGAGATCAGCCATCAGGCTTACGGGCATATCAATATCGGCAACTATTCCTGTCCCGACAAAGCCGTTATCGACAAGGTAATCACCGATATGCGCGCCTCTGGCATCAAGGCTGCCGAGGTCGACTACAATGAAGCGCGCTGGAAAAAAGCCGTGTGGAACATGCCTTTCAACGGCATGACAGTCGCGCTGGACGCCCGCACCGATGAACTCCTCAACAATCCCGCCACACGCCAGCTGATAAGAGAGCAGATGCTTGAGGTTGCCGGAGCCGCGCAAGCCCTCGGAGTAAAAGGTGTCGACGAGAGCTTTGTGGACAAGATGATCGCCGACACGCTGGTGATGCCACCCTATCTTCCGTCGATGAAACTCGACTACGACCACCACCGCCCCATGGAAATCGGCTATCTCTACACACGTCCCATCGCCGAAGCGCGTAAAGCCGGATTTGAGATGCCACGGCTCGCTATGCTTGAGAGCCAGCTTCAGTTCCTGCAGGCACGCCGCCAATCGCTATGATTTTCATCTCACCCTACCGCACTCCCCTCGGCACACTCCTCCTCGGCGCAACCGAGCGGCATCTTGTGTTGTGCGACTGGTCGACGCGCCGCGACAGCCACGCCATGATCTCCCGCATCGCCACTCATCTCCACGACGCAGTGACCGACGGCTATTCCACCATTATAGCCTTGGCCGAGAAGCAGCTCGATGAATATTTCACCGGCCGCCGCCGGGCGTTTGATCTGCCGTTGCTTCTCACCGGCACTCCCTTTCAGGAGTCGGTGTGGCAAGCGATTGCCTCAATCCCCTACGGCACTACCGTCACCTACACCGACATAGCCCACGAGATCGGGCAGACTGAAGCCGTCAGGGCCGTTGCCAATGCGATCGGAGCCAATCGCCTGAGCATCATCCTGCCATGTCATCGCGTCGTAGGGCGCAACTCACCCGGCGGATATGCCGGAGGCAGTGACATCAAGCGCGGCCTGCAACTCCTCGAACGCCGATACGACAAAAAAGACTCC
>CAYSKE010000184.1:0-3603 GCA_964431465.1 uncultured Muribaculaceae bacterium
ACCTCCACAGCGAGATAGGTTCCCACTGCATCGCCGGCAAGGTCAACCATAAACTCGTGCCCCTCTCCTATAAGCTCAATAGCGGCGATCAGGTCGAGGTGCTCACCTCGCAGTCGCAGACACCCAAACCCGAGTGGATGGATCTCATGGTCACCGCCAAGGGCAAGACAAGCCTACGCGCAGCCCTGCGCAAAGAGCGTCAGCCGGCCATCAACAAAGGCAAGGATATCTACACAGCTTTCCTCGCCGACAACAGCCTCGCCGATGACAACTCCATCCTCACCAAGATTCTCGGCTACTTCCGCATCACCAACCGCGAGGAGCTCTACTACCAGCTCGGGCGCGAGGAAGTGCTGCTTGACGATGATGTGGCGAAGATGATTAAGAAATTCGGCAAAAAGCAGTCTTCCAAAAAATCCATTTTCCGCAAACTCGTCAGCTTCGGCAAAGATGCCGCCGATGACACCACTGATAGCGCGTCGGCACCCGCCGAGCCTGCAGCCCCGCCGGTCAACACCAAGAAGACCTACCGCCTCGTGAGTGATGAAAACGGCACCAACTTCCGTCGCGCCGCATGTTGCCACCCCATCCCCGGCGACGACACCCTCGGTTTCATTGCCGACGACGGAGTAGTGGAAGTGCACGACATGACATGCGAGCGCGCCAACACCCTTAAAGCCGGCTTCGGCCCGCGCATCGTGTCGGTCGACTGGAGCGGAGTCACCGGCTCCTACCCCGTCCACATCCACATCGAGGGCATCGACCGCCACGGCATCCTGCAGGAACTCATCTCCATGATCTCCTCCCATCTGGGGCTCGACATACGCGGCATGAACATTCAGGCCAAAGGCGAAGTGTTTGAATGTGATCTCGACGTGAGAGTCGCCGATGCCTCCACCGTAAACTCGCTCTGCGCCCGCATAAAGAAAATCGACGGAATCCAGTCGGCTGCCCGCATCCGCTGATCACCCCGCCCCACCTACCCTTACCCTCTTCATCTCCACCCCTCCACAACGCAATTATGAAAAAAGATATTTCGAGAGCAATATTGGTGAGAACAGCCGTCTTTGTGGCTGCCACCCTGCTGGTCGTGATGTTTCTGCCCGGAAACGACGAGCAGCGGTTCAGCTACGAGGAAAATCGCCCGTGGACCCACTCTCTGCTCACCGCCCCCTTCGACATACCCGTCTTCAGGGATTCGGCCACGGTGAGAATAATGTCCGACAGCATCCGCAACACGTTTGTGCCCGTCTACCGGCGCGACGATCAGGTGGCCGATGATCTCAAGCAGAAAATCAACACATTCACCGAGCTGCCGCAGACCGACCGCACCCGTCTGCGCACTCTCGTCGACCGCCTCTATGCCGGCGGAATTGTCGATAGCAACACCGCCGGAAAGATCTCCGCCGGAAACCTCAAGAAAGTCAAGATCGTCGACGACAACGTCATCAAGACCGTCTCCACCGGCAGCTTCCGCTCCCAGCGTGCCGCCTACTCCCTCCTCGACAGTCTTGCCCCATCCACCGAGTCACGTCAGGCCATCGTCGCTCACGACCTCCCGTCGATGCTGCGTCCAAACATGCTCATGGACACCGTCGAGACACAGCGTCTGCTTCAGGAGGCACTGCAGCCCGCCACCGCTGCCATCGGAGTAGTGCAGCAGGGTGAGCGCATCGTCGACCGTGGCGACATCGTCACGCCGCAGCTCTATCAGGTGCTGTTGACATTTGAGGACATGGTCGACGCGCGCGATCTCTCCGGCTCATCCGCCCAGATCTACATTGAAGTCGGCCAGATACTCTACATCGCAATCCTTTTTGCAGCCATCTACCTTTACTTCTTCCTCTATCGTCCCGCGTGGTGGCAGAGCCGCCGGCGTCTGCTCTGCGTCATGACCCTCCTCACCGCCTTCTATATCCTGGCGGTCATCCTCTCTGCCACATTCACATCCGGCATCTACATCATCCCCTTCACCATCCTCCCGATAATGATGGTGGTGTTCTACGATGCGCGCACCGCCCTCTTCGTCCATCTCATCGAGGTGCTTCTCTGCATCAGCCTGTCGTCATTCCCGATGGAATTTATTTTCATCGAACTCATCGCCGGCATAGCCTCGATCTTCTCCTTGCAGGAACTTTCAAAACGCTCCCAGCTCATCAAGACCGCCGGTTACGTTTTCCTCGCCTACACCTTTGCTTATCTTGCCATAGAGCTGATGACCACCGGATCACTCACCTCATTCTCATGGAAGCTCGTCGGCTTCTTCATGATCAATGCCGTGCTCACATCCTTCGCCTACATTCTCATCTTCCTGCTTGAGAAAGCATTTGGCTTCATATCGGTTGTCACACTCGTTGAGCTTGCCGACATCAACAGCCCCATTCTGCGCGAGCTCTCCGAAGAGTGCCCTGGCACATTCCAGCACTCCATAGCCGTCAGCAGCCTGGCAGCCGAGGCAGCCCGCAAGATCCATGCCAACGTGCAGATCGTCAGAGCCGGCGCCCTCTACCACGACATAGGCAAGATCTCCAATCCAGCCTTCTTCACCGAGAATCAGCATGGCGTGAATCCCCATGACTCGCTCACACCCGAGCAGAGCGCCCGCATTATCATCGGTCATATCACCGACGGACTTAAACGTGCCGACAAAGCGCAGCTCCCCGAAGTCATCCGCGACATGATAAGCCAGCATCACGGTGCCGGCAAAGCCAAATACTTCTACATCACCGAGTGTCGCCGCAAAGGAGAGGAAAACGTCGATGCCTCGCTCTACACCTACCCCGGCCCCAATCCGCAGACAGCCGAAGCCTCCCTGCTCATGATGGCCGACTCCGTAGAGGCAGCCTCCCGCTCACTACCCTCCCCCACAGTCGAGGCGATTACCGAGCTCGTCAACCGCATCATCGACGGGCAGATAGCCGATGGTCTCCACAACAACTCCCCCATCTCCTTCCGCGACATAAAAGAAATCAAAGAAAGCTTCATCAAGCGACTCCGCACGATCTACCACGCCCGCATCGCCTACCCCCCCGAAGCCAACAAACCCACCCCCTAATTGTACGGACGTTCCATGGAGCGTCCGCTCTCCGAGCCCTCAGAGTCCTCAGAGTCCTCCGATTGCTCCGCGGCCTCTCACCCCCCCCCCACACATCTATTATATATATATACAACACAGGCAGCATACACCATGCTGCCTTCTTCTTTTTATGCGCATCTCTTGATAAGAGATACTTATTTGTTTGCAAAAATAATAAAAAACTTTAATTGAGGCATATTTGCAACATTATTTTTTACACAAAATCGTGTTGTTTGTGCCACAATTTAGCACTTCAATTTTATTTCTATTGTTAATCAGGAGTTTATGCTATATAAGTATCTCTTATCAAGAGATGCGATCTAAAACAAGCAGAAAAGCAAAAACAAACCATTGTTAATTAACATTTTACCCAAATCACTTATGAAGAAGAAACTCTTACTTGCCGTAGCGCTTGTGGGTGCTCTCTCACTTGGAAGCTGTGTTGACAACAACGAGTCAGCATCAGTAACAGCTGTGCGTAATGCAAAGGCTGAGCAGCTCAAGGGTCTTGCAAACCTTGCCAACGC
>CAYSKE010000185.1:0-749 GCA_964431465.1 uncultured Muribaculaceae bacterium
GCGCCTACCTCAACCAGCAGAAGCAGATTCAGGATACCGAAGACTTCATCGAGCGATTCCGCTACAAGGCCACCAAGAGCGTGCAGGTGCAGAGCCGTATCAAGCAGCTTGAAAAAATCGAGCGTATAGAGATCGACGAGGTCGATACCTCCCATCTCAACCTCCGCTTCCCGCCCGCCCCTCGCTCGGGCGACTATCCTCTGATAGTAGACAATGTGGGTAAGGCTTATGGCGCCCATGAGGTATTTGACCACGCCACATTTACCGTAAAGCGCGGCGAGAAGGTGGCGTTTGTGGGTAAGAACGGTGAGGGTAAGTCTACGCTGGTGAAGTGCATCATGGGCGAGATTCCCTTTACTGGCGAGCTCAAGGTGGGCCACAATGTCAAGATAGGCTATTTCGCACAGAATCAGGCTCAGCTGCTCGACGGCGAGCTGACGGTGTTTGACACGATTGACCGTGTGGCCGTGGGCGACATCCGCACCAAGATTCGCGATATACTTGGCGCGTTCATGTTTGGCGGCGAGGCTTCTGACAAGAAGGTTAAGGTGCTTTCGGGTGGCGAGAAGACCCGTCTGGCAATGATCAAGCTTCTGCTCGAACCGGTCAACCTCCTTATCCTCGACGAGCCCACCAACCATCTCGACATGAAGACAAAGGATATCCTCAAGCAGGCTATCAAGGATTTCAACGGTACGGTCATCGTCGTGAGCCACGACCGCGAGTTTCTCGACGGGCTCGTGGAGAAG
>CAYSKE010000185.1:759-3591 GCA_964431465.1 uncultured Muribaculaceae bacterium
GGGCAGGTCAAGGAATGCCTGGGTGGCATCTACGAGTTTCTTGAGAAGAAAAAACTCGCCTCTCTTGCCGAGCTTGAGCGCAACAATCCCCGCCCCGTGCAGTCTCCCGCCGAAAAGCCCAAGCCTGCCGCCACACCCGAGCCTGCCGCCGATGCGCAGGAGTCCCCGCGCCGCCGCAGCTATGCCGAGCAGAAGGAATATGAGAAGATGCTCCGCAAGATGCGCAAGGCTGTGGAAGAGGCCGAGGACGAGGTGAGCCGTATCGAGAAGGAGATAGCCGAGGCTGAGGCGCTGATGAACACCGAGAATCCTCCGGCCGACATCTACGAGCGCCACGGCAAGCTCAACAAGCAGCTCGAAAACGCCATTTCCGTGTGGGAATTGGCCGGAATCGAGCTTGAGGAGTACCGGGACAGGAAATAAAAATTCACCCAAAATTCGATAAAGATTTGTTGTGTACGATATAATTATGTAATTTTGCACGACATTTTACAGTTCCTATTGCAGAACAACCTGAAAATGAATACTATCAGAACGGTAGAAGAACTTGACCGCCAGCTCTCGGCAGCTCGTGCACTCGGTCGCACCGTAGGCCTCGTGCCCACGATGGGCGCCCTCCATGCCGGTCATCTCTCGCTAATAGAGCGCGCCCGCCACGATAATGATATAGTGGTGGTGAGCGTTTTCGTCAACCCCACCCAATTCAATAACCCCGAAGACCTCCGCACATATCCGCGCACCGAGGAAGCTGACCTCAAGGCTCTTACCGAGGCCGGTGTGGATATCGCCTTCGTTCCCTCGGTCGAGGAGATGTATCCGCAGAAGGATGAGCGTGTATTTGACCTCGGCCCCATTGCTACGGTGATGGAAGGTGCCATGCGCCCGGGTCACTTCAACGGTGTGGCTCAGATCGTGAGCAAACTCTTTGCCATCGTCAAGCCCACGCGCGCTTATTTCGGCGAAAAGGATTTCCAGCAGATAGCCGTGATTCGCCGCATGGTGCAGCTTGAGGGCTTTGATGTGGAAATCGTCGACTGCCCCATCAAGCGCGAGGATGACGGTCTGGCCATGTCGAGCCGCAATGTGCGCCTCACTCCCGAGCAGCGCCTGATCGCTCCCGCCATCCACCGCATCCTCAGCGAAAGCGTAGCTCTCTGTCCCGACAATTCGGTAGAGAAGGTAAAGAAATTTGTCACTGACGCTATCAACGCTACCGAAGGTCTCGAAGTGGAGTATTACGAGATAGTGGATGCCGACACTATGCAGCCCATCAAGGAGTGGAATGAAACCCGTCAGGCCGTAGGCTGCGTTACGGTGTATTGCGGCGATGTGCGCCTGATCGATAACATTAAATATCCTCCCCGCCCATGATGCTTGAAATGCTTAAGAGCAAGATCCACCGCGTGACGGTGACCGAAGCTCGACTTGACTACATAGGAAGCATCACTATCGACAGCCTTCTGCTCGATGCGGCAGGTATTCTTCCGGGAGAAAGGGTATATATCGTCGATAATAATAATGGTGAGCGCCTCGACACCTACACTATCGCCGGCGAGCCCGGAAGCGGTGTGATATGCCTCAACGGGGCCGCTGCCCGCAAGGTGCAGGTGGGCGACGTGGTAATCATCATGGCTTATGCGCAGTTGTCGCCCGAGGAGGCGGCTGAGTTCCGGCCTAAGGTGATTTTCCCCGACACCGCCACCAACCGTCTGCTGTAACAATCCATCCGTGTAACTAAAAAAATAACCGACACAATATAATGTTTGAGAATCTAAGCGAAAGACTCGAAAGGAGTTTCAAGATACTTAAAGGCCAGGGCCGTATCACCGAGATCAACGTGGCCGAAACGCTCAAGGACGTGCGCCGCGCCCTCCTCGAAGCCGACGTCAACTTCAAGGTTGCCAAGCAGTTTACCGATGAGGTCAAGGCTAAGGCGCTTGGTCAGAACGTGATCAACGCCATCAAGCCGGGCGAGCTCATGGTCAAGATAGTCCATGACGAACTGGCGCGCCTGATGGGCGGCGAGACTTCGCAGCTCAATCTGTCGGGCAACCCCACGGTCATCCTCATGTCGGGTCTTCAGGGTTCGGGTAAGACTACCTTCTCGGGCAAGCTGGCCCGCAAGCTCAAGTCGGAGCAGAGCCGCCGTCCGCTTCTTGTGGCCTGCGACGTATACCGCCCCGCCGCTATCGAGCAGCTTAAGGTGCTCGCCGAGCAAATAAATGTGCCCGTGTATACTGAGGAAGGCAACAAGAATCCTGTCGAGATAGCCCGCAACGGTATCAAGTATGCCAAGGACAATAATCTTGACCTCGTGATCATCGACACCGCCGGCCGTCTGGCTGTCGACGAGCAGATGATGAACGAGATCGAGGCTATCAAGAATGCCGTCAAGCCGCAGGAGACTCTCTTTGTGGTCGACTCAATGACCGGTCAGGATGCCGTCAATACAGCCAAGGAGTTCAACGACCGCCTCGACTTTGACGGCGTGGTGCTCACCAAGCTCGACGGTGATACCCGCGGCGGTGCAGCTCTCTCGATACGCACCGTTGTCACGAAGCCTATCAAGTTTGTGGGAACCGGCGAGAAGCTCGATGCCCTCGACCTCTTCCACCCTGCCCGTATGGCCGACCGTATCCTGGGTATGGGCGACATCGTCTCGCTCGTGGAGCGCGCTCAGAATGCTTATGACGAGAAGAAGGCTCAGGAACTCCAGCGCAAGATTGCCAAGAATCAGTTTAACTTCAACGACTTCCTTGAGCAGATCCAGCAGATCAAGAAGATGGGTAACCTCAAGGAGCTCGCTTCGATGATTCCCGGCGTGGGCAAGGC
>CAYSKE010000186.1:0-3562 GCA_964431465.1 uncultured Muribaculaceae bacterium
CCGCGGCCTTCCAGAGCATTCACCTGCAGCCACGTCTTCTTGTCATTGAGAATATCGCCCCCGATCGGCTTCCCGAACACCTTTTCATCGCCGTAAGTGTCCAGCAGATCATCTTGAATCTGAAACGCGATACCAAGCTTCATGCCATATTTGTAGAGCACCCGACCTGTCTCGCTTTTCTCTACGCCACCGGCGATAGCTCCGAGCAGACAAGCCCCTGCAAGCAGCGCACCCGTTTTCATACCTATCATCTCAAGATACTCATCGGGCGTCACATCCATCCGGTTCTCGAAATCCATGTCGAGCTGCTGCCCCTTGTACACCAGCATCGCCGTATCATTAAACACGTTCAGAGCCTCCGAAGCCACAACGTTACTCAGCCCCTTCACCATGAGCTGGGTAGCCATCGTGAGCATAGCGTCGCCGCTCAGTATCGCCGTAGCCACATCCCACTTGCTGTGCACTGTCGGTTTCCCGTGACGCAGGGGAGAGCGGTCCATCACGTCATCATGCAGAAGCGTGAAGTTGTGGTACATCTCTATGCCCGCCGCCTGAGGCAGACATTCGGTTGCCTCACCACCCACCGCATCGCAGCACGCAAGCAGCAGCACGGGGCGCAATCTCTTACCTCCCCCGTCCAGCATATAGGCGATAGGCTCAAAGAGTCCGCGCGGTGTTTCACGTTGCAGATTCAGTTCTCCGATAGCCTTGTCTGCGAGTTTCTTGTAATAGCTTGTTCCCCGTGCCATAATTATCCTTATTTCTTCTTTTTTGATTTTTTATCCTTGGTGTTATCCTGAGCCGACTCCTTATACATCCCCTCACGCGAAAGCTGATGATCGAGGTTTGCCACACCCAATGCCACGATAGCCGTCACCACAGCCGTGTGCTCCTGATACTCCGGGATCTCCTTGTTGAGTATATCGTTCTCAGTGTGCCAGATCTCACCGTACTCAAATCCGTAACCTTTGAAATCCTTTTCAAAGAAACCATAGGTCGGCACACCCTCCATGTCAAACACCGTAGCGTCTGTGCCACCCGTTTTCGTTGGCTTCACCCTCGGCTCAGCCACGATCACCTCCCACGGATATTCAGGATTGATAAATGGCACATACTTCGATGCCTCCTTCACGTCATCAACCATAGCCGCCGGGACGCGCATACCCACAGCCGGTGTCGGACCTCCGTCGCGGTTAAACAGCATCGAGATCTTCTCAAGCTCATTCTTGTGCGCTTTAGCGTAAGCGTGTGCGCCAAGCAGTCCAAACTCCTCCCCGGCAAAAGCCACAAACCTGATCGTGCGTTTAGGCTTTGCTCCGGCGGCGGCAAGCAGGCGGGCAGCTTCCATCATCGGTCCGATACCCGTTCCGCAGTCCACCGCACCCGTCGCCACATCGTATGCGTCGAGGTGACCGCTCACGATCACATATTCATCCGGAAACTCCGTCCCCGGTATCTCGGCCACAACCGAGTAGTATTTCACCGGACCGACTCTGAAATGATTTCTTATGTCAAACTCCAGCTGTATGTCACGCTTCTCCTTCACCATCTGCTCGATCTTCTCAAACTGATGCTCGTCGAGCAGTATCTCAGGCTGTGTAGGCAGATTATAGAAATTTGTCGTGCTGTCATTCACCAGTGGACGGTCATACAAAGCCCTGATAGGCACCGTCGCGCTCATCACGAAGCCCAGCACCCCCGCATCTGCCATCTCGCGGTAAAACAGTCCCGGTGCTTTCTCAAGCGGCGTAGGCTGGAAATCCTTGTACGTTCCGTTCTCCCATGCCTCGCGGCTCAGGCGTGCATTCTCCTGCGAGATTGAGTCATTCTTCGCCTTGACCACAGCCCTTACCGAGTCACCCGCTGCCGTCTTGTCAAGCGGGAAACCGCCGCGGTTCCCTTCCAGAAGCACCCATGCCCCCTTCAGCTTATGCTTTATCCTGTCGAAATCTGCCTGCGACTTCGGCTCAAGCACCACGTGACCGCGCTGCGTGCCATGAGTTCCCGATGTGTAGCTCGGAGTAGCGAAATGCAGATCCATCCCCTCGCTACCCGCGTGGAGCTTGCCCCACCACGGCCCGCGGTTAAATCCCACAGGCACCTCCCCCGCTTCCTCTAAATGCGCCTTCACACCCCAGCGGCCATACTGGTCCACCATCCATGCGCAAGCGTCATCGTATGCCCCCGACCCTATCAGGCGGCCGCCGAAACGCCCCGTCAGCACATCGATGTGATCCATCACCTGATTATCCTTCGACGCGATCTCAAGGATCTTTGCCACAGTGGCATCATCCACCTTTGTCGGTTGTGCCACAACACCCTGGAAGTTCACGGCCGTCAGTGCGAGAGCGGCCAATAAAGTCTTATACACCATAATTCTTTTTTACCTGAATATTTGGTCATTCCGTTAATGCAAGTTTCACTTTGTCAGCCACCACACGCGGCTTGATTGCCGTCAGGCAATGATAGTCCCCGCGGTGACACGGCTTGTCGCCATAGAGCGAGCAAGGCCGGCACGGCATTGGCAGCGACAGATTCAGCGACTCAGCCTGATGCCAACCCTTATAACCGCAGTAAGGATGCGTCGCACCCCACATTGTCACGCACTTCGTCCCCACAAGCGATGCCAGATGCATGTTTGCCGAGTCCATCGTCAGCATCACATCTATGTGGCTCAGAAGCGACAGCTCCGCCGGAAACCCCATGCGGGCCACTGCCGGCGATACCGCAAACCTGTATTTGGCATCCCATTCAGCCAATATCCGTCGCTCCTCCTCGCCACCACCAAAGAGAAAGATCTTGGCATTCTCAACCTCTGCGCCGAGCAGTGCCACAACCTCCTCCACAAGCTCCGTCGGATACGACTTTCCGCGATGTTTGGCAAAAGGCGCGATACCTATCCACACCTCCCCCGGCTGCTTCCGCTCACTCACCGCCGCAAATAGGCTCTGATCGCCATGACCCCCGTGACCATACAATCCCTCGAAACGCTCTTGCACCGGCAGCCCGGCCCTGAAAAACGCCTCACGGTATCGTGCGCGGGCCGACACCAGCGGCAGCATCACCTTATTCGTCTCACGAGTGAGTTGGCGCGCATTCCTCTGCGGAGGAGTCACCGTCGACGTCTTCACCCCGCTCATGCGGGCATTAAGCGTCACGAGGCGCGTTGTGATATCCACATCGAGATCAATCACACTTGCCACATCATACTTCTCCCTCAGTTCGCGCCACAGTCGCCGCGGACCATTTATGCCGTGATAGTTCTCCAGATTCACCCCGACGACCGTCAGATTCTCCGGTTGGTTCACAAACAGCTCCACAAGCGACTCACGGGTCACAAGCACAAACTCATGCCCCTTGTGGCACTTGCAGGCACTGTAAAGCACCGGGATAGTCATCACGACATCCGTAAACTCCCGGAACTTAAAAACCATCACCTTTTCCACTGCAACCTCACTTTCTGTTTACTTACTGTTCACCCCTCCCCCGCGCCCTCCGCGATCTCCGAGCTGCTCCGCGCCTTCTTCCCCACCTTGTACGGACGTACCATGGTGCGTCCGCT
>CAYSKE010000187.1:0-3520 GCA_964431465.1 uncultured Muribaculaceae bacterium
CTTTGGTCTCCTGATAGAGGTAGGTCTTGTTGGCTGAGCCACCGCCTTTTGCCACGAAAACAAACTTGTACTCGTCGCCGTCGACAGCGTAAAGGTCGATCTGGGCGGGGAGGTTGCAGCCGGTGTTCACCTCGTCGTACATGTTGAGGGGTGCATTCTGCGAGTAGCGCAGATTGTCCTCAGTGTAAGTCTGATACACGCCTGCCGAGATGTACTCCTCGTCGTGTCCGCCGGTGTAGACGTTCTGACCCTTTTTGCCGATGCAGATTGCTGTGCCGGTGTCCTGACAGAAAGGAAGCTGCCCCTTTGCGGCGATCTCGGCGTTGCGGAGCATCGTGAGGGCTACATAACGGTCGTTGTCGCTTGCTTCGGGGTCGTGGAGAATCTTGGCAACCATTTCGTTGTGTGCTCTGCGGAGCATGAATGCGTTGTCGTGAGTGGCCTGACGGGCAAGCACGGTGAGAGCTTCGGGAGCGATGTTGATGATTTCGCGTCCGCAGCACTTCTCCACGGTCACATAGTCGGACGTGAGGTGGTAGTATTCGGTTTTGTCGGGACCAAGAGGAAACATCTCCTGGTAGTGAAACGGTTTAGTTGCCATGTCTCTATGAAGAATGAACGTTTATTGTATTTGCTACAAATTTATATTATTTGCCCCAACCCACAAAAAAAATGTGACCGGGATGAGGATTGGGATGTGTGGAGATTTACGCATCATAAATGTTGATAAATATGCAATAGAAATGTAGTTGAAATGAAACGTTTGCGTTTGTGCTTAGAAATATTAACGTAATATTTGAAAAATTTTTAATGATAAAAATATCAGTAACTTAAAATGCGGGGGGGGGGTAATACGACTTAGTAACAAAAATTTTTCTCTGTAACATGATATGAAACGGCCGTTTTCGCCCTTATTTTTGCGACTGTGAAGAACCGCTACTCTCTGGCTTGTGAAGAGGATCGCGGCTTTGCTCTCCAAAACGTGACATTCAACCAAAACCCAAATAAAAACGACAACAGTCGCAAGATAGAAGCATGAGAAGAGTTCTCGGAATACTGCTGTTTTTAGCATTGCTGAGCCAGAGCGCCTACGGCTATGCTGCTCCTGACTCGACCAAGATCTATTACCGTGCCGGATACCGGCAGGTGGATGCTGCCTATCGCGACAATTCGCGTAGTCTTGACAGTCTGCTTGCCAAGATCGACCGGGCTATTGCCGACGGTGATCTTGTGCGGGTGGATGTGAGGGCTCAATCGTCGCCCGAAGGTGAGCTCGAAGCCAACGAGCGCCTTGCGATGAACCGCGCCATAGCCATGAAAGAGTGGATTGTGGAGAACGCGCATCTATCGGCCGACAGCGTGAATGCGATTTCTGAAGGCATAGCGTGGCGCGAGTTGCGCCGCATGGTGGCTGAGTCGGATCTGCCGGGCAAGAAGGAGATTATCGAGATAATCGACAACTATCCGGTGGTGGATTACAATGCCGATGGCGGCGTGGAGGGGACGCGCCTACAGATGCTGGCGCAGTTTAAGGGGGGCGAGCCTTACCGCATCATGTACAACACGATGTTTCCTGATCTGCGCAACTCGCTTACTGCAAATGTGGTTACGATCGACCCCTACGGTGTGTCGGTTTCGACTAAAGATGCCGTGAGGCTGAGCTACCGGCTCGACGAGGTGACGCCCGACATGGGGCGCCGCTCCAACCGCGAGGGGTATGCCCGCGTGATCAAGGAGATAAACAAGCGTCGGGGGGCCGGCGAGCAGATTGAGGTGGATCTCACCTACTATGCCGCTCCCGACGGAGCGGAGATCGACTTGAAGGATCTCGGCGAAGTGAGGGTGCGCAATCTGAGCGGATCGCTTATCAATGACACTTCGGCTCCCGAGAGTGTGTTTGCGCTCTACGACGGGGGCGAGGGGTGGTCGGAACTGCGCCGCGTGGTGGCGGCAACCCCGTCGATCGTCGACCGCGACGGTATTCTGGCGATTATCGACGGCATTCATGCCGGGCGACTCGAGCGGCTGAAACAGCACCGCGAGGGAGCCACATGGTCGATGCTATGCGAGGAGATATTCCCGATGATGCGCAACACGGTGACCGTGACGGTGGGGACTCCCGAGGCTGTGGCCGCGCTCAGGGCTGCCGATGAGATTATCAACGGGGCTCCGGCCGCGAAACTTGACGGCGCGGGGGTGGCACCGGTGGCGGTTGAAGAGACCGTGACGGAGAGCACCGAAGTGGCGGCTGAGAATGCTGAAGCGACCGGGGCTGCCAAGGGGAAAGAGAAACATGCCGCAGAGGTGGTGGATACACGCTGGGCGTTTAAGACCAATCTGCTCTATGACGCTGCGCTCGCGCCGTCGATAGAGATTGAATACCGCTTCTCCAAGCAGTGGAGCATGGCTCTCGACTATGAGATGGCATGGTGGAAAAACTCATCAAAAAACAAGATCTACGAAGTGGCTGTGATCTCGCCCGAGGTGCGCCGCTGGATGGGCATGAAGAAACCGTGGCACGGTCACTACATCGGCCTGTTTCCGGGCTTCACGTGGTATGATCTCGAGAACGGTGGCACGGGTCACCGCGGACATGCGGTGTTTGCGGGAGTGAGCTACGGATATATGTTCCCGATCGGCCGGACGCTCTCGCTTGAGGCGGGCATAGGTTTCGGCTACATGAACATGCGCTACAAGGACTATGAGCCGCGCGACGGACACCACGTGTATCAGCGCACTAAGTCGGGCAACTATTTCGGCCCGCTCAAGGCGCGCCTGTCGCTGGTGTGGCGTCCCGGTGCATCAAAAGCTACAAAAAAGACACTAAATCGATGAAGCACACACATATAACATCGTTAATCGGCGCGCTCGCCCTCCTGCTGCCCGGTGCAGCGGCGCTGACCTCGTGCCGCCAGGAACTCTGCTATGACCACTTCCGCATGGCATCTCTCAGGCTATCATGGGAGCAGGAATGGGAACGTGATTACGGAAAGAATCATTCTGCTAACTGGAATAGTGATTTCTATGGTCACGAGTATGACCATCTTCGTCCGGAGATACCTGAATGGGTAAACATTGTTACCTACACCCAAGATGCCAATCCTGTGGAGTCATTTCTTGAAGTCGATGGAGGCAATATTATGATCAATGGTGATGAAAATAAGTCATTTCTCCTCTACAATGGCGATACGGAATTTATTGTATTGAGTGACATGGCTTCACATGCCTCGGCACGAGCCTCTTCGACATCCCGTGCACGCTCATCACTCACAACTTTTTCAGACATATATCCTACCGTCCGCTCTACAAATCCGCCTGATATGCTTTATGCAGCTTATATAGATCAGGTACCTTATGTTGAGTTACATGAGGCAAAGGATATGCCGATCAAGATGCAGCCTCTTGTGTATACTTACATAATACGTTATGAGTTTGAGTATGGATTGGAGAAAGTGGCATTGGCTCGTGGAGCCCTCGGAGGCATGGCAGAATCAGTGTATCTGCGTACGGGTGCTACTTC
>CAYSKE010000188.1:0-3501 GCA_964431465.1 uncultured Muribaculaceae bacterium
CGACTACTTCCCTGGTCTGGTTGAAGTCGGCTGCGTTGGAAGCATATCCTTTGACTTTGACGCCAAGAGCTGCGATCTCAGCCTCGGTCTGTTTTGCATTCTCGTCGATAACGAGGTCGGTGAAAGCGATGTTGGCGCCTTCTGATGCGAACTTTACTGCAAGAGCCTTGCCGATGCCTCGTGCGGCACCGGTGATGAGGGCTGTCTTTCCTTCAAGAAGTTTCATTTTGAATAGATATGTTTAAGTCTTATTTTGTGTTTGCGTTAATGTCTCTGTGATTTCAGTCCTTCGATGAGAAACTGTGCTATCTTGTCTTCGAGCCCGTCGGGGCGCAGACCTATATTCTCATAATTATGGCTCACATAGGAGTAGTACAATCCCTGCAAGGCAACCACGAGGGTGGAGGCGAACCGCTTGGCCTGACGGGGGTCGAACTCGCCTGACCTCACTCCCTGCTCAAGCATGGACTGGAGGATATTGTTTTCTTTCTCAAGGGCGAGCTTGCGCACGCGCTCAATGCGTGATAGGTCGCGGTTGAAGAGGGAACGGATTTTCTCGCTCATGGATGCCTTGTCGTCGACTTTGACCATGTCGATGCGGGCGGCGATGAAAGACTTGACTTTGTCGGTGGGTGAGAGATCGCTTTCGGCAACCTGACGCATGCGGCTCACAAGCTGCTCGCTTTCGCGTTCAAGGATAGCGTTGTATATTTCTTTTTTAGATGCGAAATAGGAATAGACGGTGCGACGGCCTCTCTCAGATGCAGAGGCTATATCGGCCATGGTGGTATTCTCGATGCCTTTTTTAGCAAAAAGCTGCCGAGCTACATCCATGAGCTTGTCGCGAGTCTTTGAAACCATCGAATGCTCTAATATTGAGAATATAAGAAATGTTAAATGTGAACGTGTAGATGCAAATATAGCACTTTCTTTCGGAAAACGGAAAAAAAGGTTAACTTTGCAATCGTCCAAGTCAAACACTTATGGGAAAAATCATCGCAATAGCCAACCAGAAAGGGGGAGTGGGAAAGACAACCACTGCCATCAATCTTGCGGCGTCGCTTGCCAGCGAGGGTAAGAAAACTCTGATAATCGACGCTGACCCACAGGCCAATGCAACGAGCGGATATGGTATTGATCCGCGCACGATGTCTTCGTCGATCTATGAATGTCTGGTCGACGGTTATCCGATGAAAGGGTCGCAGGTAGCTACATGTGTCGAAGGGCTCGACCTGATAGGCTCGCGCATCGATCTTGCGGGTGCTGAACTTGAACTGATCAGCAAGCAGGATCGTGAAAAGGTGCTCAAGAGGCTTCTTGAGGGTATTAAGGATGATTATGATTATCTGCTGATCGACTGCTCTCCGTCGCTCGGACTGATCACGGTGAACGCGCTGACGGCCGCTGATTCGGTGATAATACCTGTGCAGGCTGAATATTTTGCTCTTGAGGGTATCAGTAAGCTGCTTAACACGATAAGAATCATTAAGTCGAAACTGAATCCGTCGCTTGAGATCGAGGGATTTCTTCTCACGATGTACGACGCGCGTCTGCGACTGGCTAATCAGATATATGAGGAACTGAAGGGGCATTTCGCCGACATGGTGTTTGACACGGTGATTCCACGCAACATCAAGCTGAGCGAGGCTCCGAGTCACGGGTTGCCCGCACTGCTGTATGATCCTGAAAGCCGCGGAGCGACTTCCCACATCATGCTTGCCAAGGAGATCATAGCCAATCACAAACACGCCTGACAATAATGCCGACACCTTCACCTAAGAAACAACGTAGCGCTCTCGGACGCGGTCTTGACACCCTCATCCCGATGGATGATGTGCCGGCACGCGGCGCATCGGCTATCAATGAGATCGCTCTTGAGAATATATCGGCCAATCCTGAACAGCCGCGTATAAATTTTGACGAGGAATCGCTGGCCGAACTCGCCTCGTCGATTTCGGAATTGGGTATAATCCAGCCGCTTTCACTGCGAAAGACGGGGCCTGACTCCTATCAGATCATCGCCGGCGAACGACGCTACCGTGCTGCGATGCTTGCGGGGCTGAAGAGTGTGCCGGCCTACATACGCACGGCCAATGATCTCGAACTCACTGAGATGGCTCTGATCGAGAACATCCAGCGAGAGGATCTGAATGCAATAGAAATCGCCCTGACTTTCAAAAAACTGATCGAACAGTACAGCCTGACGCAGGAACGCCTGAGCGAGCGCATAGGAAAGAAGCGCGCTACTATCGCCAATTTCCTGAGACTGCTTAAACTGCCGGCTGAGGTGCAGCTCGGTCTGCGCGACAAGCTGGTGGATATGGGGCATGCACGCGCTCTGCTGTCGATCGACAATCCGGCTCAGCAGCTTAAACTTTACAACCGTATCGTGAAGGAGGGGCTGTCGGTGAGAAAGGTGGAGGAGATTGCCAAGAAGCTGCGTAACGGTGAGGCTGTGGAGCCGAAAAAGGATAAAGCTACGTCGCAGGACTATGACATACTCCGTAGTCATCTGTCGTCGGTTTTCAGGACTGACGTGAAGTTTCAGTGCAACAACTCGGGAAAGGGTAGCATCACGTTTGCTTTTGCTAACGAAGAGGAGCTTGCACGCCTTATCACCATATTTGATTCTCTGAAAAGCTCGGGGTCGATAGAGGAGTAATAAGGAGATCGAAGCAAAGGTTATGGCCTTGAACTTGATAAAGAATATATTAGTAGTGGCATGCGTGGGCATCATGGGTAGCAACATGATGCTGAGCGGGCAGGTCAAAACGGATCCCGATGACCCTGATGTGGCAAAGGTGGACAGCATCAAGGCTGCTCTTGAGCGTGATCTCGCATTGCCCGACTCAATACTGATCGGACGCGAGCCGGTGAAGTTGCCGTCGGCTGTAGATGAGGAAAGTTTTAGGGTGAGGGGAGACAGCCTTTATGTGCTTGCCTCCGACACGATCCCTATAGTGGATGATGAATGGGTGAAACGTGAGGTGACGTTTACGCCTGATCCGAAGCGCGCTGTGTGGCTTTCGGCTTTGTTTCCGGGATTGGGGCAGGTGTATAACCGCCGCTACTGGAAGCTTCCGATACTTGTGGGAGGATATATGGGGCTGGCATACGCAACGTCGTGGAACAGCAGCATGTTGAAAGATTACACGCAGGCTTACTCGGATATAATGGACAGTGATCCGTCGACAAAAAGCTACATGAATCTTTTTCCTAAATCGGTGAAGGAGGAGGATCTTGACAAGACATGGCTCACCAACACGCTGAAATCGCGTAAGGATTATTTCAGGCGTAATAGAGACCTCTGCATAATCGCGATTGTGGGTGTGTATCTCGTGGCTATGGTGGATGCATACGTAGATGCATCGCTTGCCAATTTCGACATATCGCCGGACTTGTCGTTGCAGTGGTCGCCGGCCGTGATTCAGGACGGACGCACGAAACTGCCGTCGGTGGGTGTGCAGTGGGCTTTGAATTTCTGACGTAAAAAGAAAATAC
>CAYSKE010000189.1:0-3422 GCA_964431465.1 uncultured Muribaculaceae bacterium
TGCCCAAGGCACGATCTGGACTCTCACGGCGAGGTAGAGCTGCTCTGACTCGTCGGGGGTGTCGGGCGTGGGGCTGTCGGGGTCATTGTCGGGGATACGGGGGTGACCGAGACGGTTGATCTTGTCGACCGAGAGCTTGTAGACGTTGTTGCGCACTACATCAAACTCCATCGGGCCCATCGTGCCGTTCTTGCCGTTGTCGTTGTGACGGTTCCAGTAGTAATAGTAGCAGTAGTAGCCGGGGCCATCCTCATCGACGCTGCTCTGGTAGATGGTGATGCCGGCGCCTGACACTGCCTGACGCATGTTGACGAGGAGCTCGGGAGCGTCGAGGGCGTCGTCGACAACGCCTACGCCTTTCTCACCGTCGCTGTACCATGCAGTCCATGCATAGTCGGCGCTTGCAAGATAGTTGGTGTAGTTGTCGCTTGTCTTCCAGTCGGCTTCATCGTCTTTCCACAACTGGTCTTTAACGGGAATGGATGTTCCCTTGTCATCAATGAAGACGGTGGGAACCGTCACGAGCTGGTCGCCGGTGGGTTCATGCTTGAGGATATCGTAGGTGGGGGGGATGGGACCGTCGCCGAACACTGCCTTGTAGAGGCTGTTGGAGCGGTTGATTACTTGAGTTCCGTTGTTGAAGGATACTGATGCCTGAATTGCAGCCTGACGGATGTGACGCCAGCCCATGTAGAGGCGACCGTTGAAGTAGTAGAGGATGGGGTCGTCGTGGGAGTTGCCTTTAAGACCGGTGCGCTCGGTGCCCTCATAGATGTAGGTGCCCCCGTTGAGGCACTCGGCTATGTTCTTGATGAAGCCTTTGTTCCAAGCCTCTTCGGTGTCGTCGGGATTATTGATAGCCTCTTCGGTGCCGTGGATGCGTCCTTTGAACACGATGCCGGTCGAGATGCCGTTTTTCTGGCTGCGGCGCGGGCCGGGGATGAGGTTCTCGGTGACGTAGCGCCAGATCTTATAGTCGCCGGGTTGATGATTGTGGTTATCGTGATTTTCCTTATTGGTTATTTCGTCTGTTCCGGTGTAGTTGTCATTCTGACCTTTGAGGACGTCGGCGATGTTGGATACATACCAGCGCTCCCAAGTGGCCTCTGAGGTGTTGAATGATCCGTTGTCCTCAAAGAAGGGGTAGTTGAAGTAGTAGGAGAAGTTGGTGGTCACACCGCTATCCATGTTGTCATCGTCGTCACCGTAGGCAGTGAAGCTGGCAGCGTATGGACCAACGAGATAGTTACCGCCTGAATAGGTGATGACGCCTTTATCGACTTTCTCAATCCACGGTTCCTCGCGGCCGAGGATGGTGTAGTCGTCACCGGTGAGGAGGCCGTTGGAGCTTGTGCGGGGGAGGTAGTAGAAGCGGTTTGACATGTTGACGAGGCACATCTTGTTGAGGTGCACGTTGGCAACTGGGAAAGCTTCGTCGACGGTGCCGTCGGGCTTGGTGTGGTAGAGCACGTTGTAGGTGCTGTTGTTGCCTGAGCCGTCGCGGAAGTCGAAACGCGCTACCGAGCGCTCCACCTTGATCGGACCACGGGGTGTGACGGTGTTGTCCTCAGAGTTGTTGACGCCGCACTGGTCGTTGGTGTTGGAGAGGCGGAAGGGGTTTTCCACGCTGTTGTAGTACTCCCAGTCGGTGATCTTAGCGGGGAGGGCACGGGTGGCAACGTGCACGTTGTTCATCAGGAAGGAGTTTGCACCCCAGATGCCGCTATTGCGGTTGGGTTCGGAGGGGCTGTCCTGAATCACTGAGCATGTGAGGTCAAGCCAGTCGGTTGTGCCGAAGAGCTCGTCCTCGTCGATAGCGTCGATGAGGTCGCTCGGGGGATTGCAGAACACAAACACAAATACCTTGGGACCCTCGGTTGCGCCGTCGGCAAGCATGCCGTTTTCGACATAGAGGCCGTAGAGGTTCTCGAGATATTCTTTCTGAACGCCTGCTGTGGCGCGGTACTCTTTTCTGGTATTGGAGGAGAGGTTGGCGATGCGGTTGCTGCGCACCTCGCCGGCTGTGATGAAGCCGTACTGAGGCATGTCGTCGCCTACCTGCTCCGATGCAGCGAGCACGATGAGGGCGCTGCGCACGGTGTTCTCATAGTCCTGACCGACTTCGATGCCACCTGTCGAGCCACCGCCATTGATGGTCTCGCTTCGTGACAGGCCTGAAAATCCGTCGGGCATCTGGATGTCGAGCTCCATGAAGGCGTTTTCCTTGTCGTTTGCGCCGTTGCCGGGATCATTTCCGGGATCGGTGTTATTGAGAGTATCATCGGAGCATCCGGTGATCATTGCTGCGGCAAAGAGACCGTAGAGCAGTGTTTTCAGCTTTTTCATAGAAGAAATATGTGTGTATCGTTTTTTATTCGATTGTTGATGAATGGTCAGGGGCTGATCAATGTCCCATCTGCTCGAGCTGCTTGAGGGCTGCGGGAGCGTCGGCTACGCGGAGGCGTGCGGCTGCCGAGAATTTCTCGCGGGCGAGCTCGTAGTTGCCCTGCAGGGCTGCAAGCACACCGGCTGCGTAGATGGCCGTGGGATCGTCGCCTGCCTTGGCGAGATAGCGTGCGGCGGCAGAGTAGTCACCGCGTCCCATGGCTGCGTTGGCTGCGTTGAGGTTGGCTACCTCGCTGTCGGGGTACATGCGCACGGCGGTCTCGAAGATGTCGTTGTAGAGGTCGCTTCCGGGTTCAACGCTCTTTGCGGCGATGAAGAACTCGTTGAGCGAGAGCTTCTGCGGACGTGTCTTCACGAGGTTGATGATCTCGTTGACGTCGGTGAATGAGCGTATGTTGTACTCGATGCGGTAGTCGGAGTGACGGAGCGCAGGGTAAACCTCGGCGAGGAGGAACGCATACTGCTGCGGGTAGGTCGACTTGATCTTGGCGTCCTTCTTGTCGGGCTCGAGGTTGGAGTCGATGAGCTCAAGGATGCCCTCGCGGTTGGCAATCTGGCTCTTCTCGACGTAGGCGCGGAGGCCGCCCCAGTCCTCGGGGTCATAGTCGGTCTGGATGAAGTCTTTGTCGAAGTGGTAAAGCTCCTCGACATAGGTCTTCAGGGCAGCCGTACGGCCTTTGGCGAGGCGCACGTTGTTGTTCCACGGGCCTTCGGGCGAAGCATAACCCTTGATGGAGAGGGCTGTGATGGTGATGTCGGGATCCTGATGCACTGAGTCGATGGTTGCGCGTATCTTGGCAAGCTCGATGGTGTTACGGCGATATTCAGGATAAATCACTATCTTGTTGACAGGGAAGTCGATGTAGGCCTGACCGCGGAGTTCGCGGGTCTTGCGCTCCTCGGGGGTGGGGGTGATCCAGTTGAATACCGGCACGAATTTCTCTACCGGGGGCTCGACGTTGATGTTGGTGAGCAGGATCTCCTGACGCTCAATCGAGTCGGAGCAGCATCCGCGG
>CAYSKE010000190.1:0-3291 GCA_964431465.1 uncultured Muribaculaceae bacterium
GCATCGTGGGTGAGTGTAACGTGCAATATGCCTTCGACCCCGAGTCGATGGACTACCGCGTCATCGAGGTGAACGCGCGCCTTAGCCGCTCTTCGGCACTCGCTTCAAAAGCTACCGGATACCCTCTCGCTTTTGTTGCTGCGAAACTCGGCCTCGGTTACGGCCTCTTTGATCTGCGCAACAGCGTGACCAAAGAGACATCGGCATTCTTTGAGCCGGCACTTGACTACGTTGTCGTAAAGATTCCCCGCTGGGATCTCGGCAAATTCCACGGCGTGCGCCGTGAGATTGGCTCGTCAATGAAATCAGTGGGCGAAGTCATGGCGATAGGACGCACCTTTGAGGAAGCCATCCAGAAAGGATTGCGCATGATTGGCCAGGGGATGCATGGATTTGTGGGTAACCATGAGCTGAATGTGCCCGACGTGCGTAAAGCCCTGCATGAGCCCACCGACAAGCGCGTCTTCATCCTCTCTCAGGCCATGCGCGACGGTTATTCGGTAGAGGAGATCCATGACCTGACAAAGATCGACAAATGGTTCCTCTATAAGCTCGAAAACATCATTTCGACCGAACGCGAACTCGAGAAAACCGACACCATCGAAACGCTCTCACCTGCACTTCTGCGCAAAGCGAAAGAGCAGGGCTTCAGCGATTTCCAGATTGCCAAACTTATTCTCGGCAGCAAAGCCGCTTCAGAGCATCCCAACGAAGCCAACCTTGCCGTGCGCCACTATCGCCTGAGCAAGGGAATCACCCCTGTCGTCAAGCAGATCGACACTTTGGCAGGCGAATTCCCGGCACAGACCAACTACCTCTATCTCACCTACAACGGTACCGAAAACGACGTGAATTATCTTCACGATCACCGCTCGATCGTAGTGCTCGGTTCCGGAGCATACCGCATAGGCAGCTCCGTAGAGTTCGACTGGTGCTCGGTCAACGCCCTGATGACCGTCAAAGAGCAGGGGTGGCGCTCGGTGATGATAAACTATAACCCCGAGACCGTGTCGACCGACTACGATATGTGCGACCGCCTCTACTTCGACGAGCTCACCTACGAGCGCGTCATGGATATCCTCGACCTTGAGCAGCCCCACGGCACCATCCTGTCGGTGGGCGGACAGATACCCAACAACCTCGCCACACGTCTCGACAGCGAAGGCATCAACATCCTCGGCACATCGGCCAAATCGATCGACAACGCCGAAGACCGTCACAAATTCTCGGCCATGCTCGACCGTCTGGGCATTGATCAGCCCCGTTGGCGCGAGCTCACCTCGCTCGACGACATCAACCGCTTCATCGACGAGGTCGGCTTCCCGGTACTTGTGCGTCCCAGCTATGTGCTCTCGGGTGCAGCTATGAACGTCTGCTCCAACCACGAGGAGCTTGAGCGTTTCCTGCGTCTTGCCGCCAACGTGTCGCCTCAGCATCCCGTCGTTGTCACCGAGTTCATCCAGCACGCCAAGGAGATCGAGATGGACGCGGTGGCGCAGAACGGTGAGATCAAAGCCTACGCAATATCCGAGCATATTGAGTTTGCAGGCGTTCACTCAGGCGACGCCACTATCCAGTTCCCGCCGCAGAAGCTCTATGTCGAAACCATGCGCCGCATCAAAAAAGTGTCGTCGCAGATCGCCAAAGCGCTGAATATCACCTGTCCTTTCAACATCCAATATCTTGCAAAGAACAACGACATCAAGGTCATCGAGTGCAACCTGCGTGCTTCACGTAGCTTCCCGTTTGTCTCCAAAGTCCTGAAGCTCAACTTCATCGACATCGCGACTAAAGCGATGATGGGATTACCTGTCGAGAAACCGGGGAAAAACATTTTCGATCTTGACTACGTGGGAATCAAGGCATCGCAGTTCAGTTTCTCGCGTCTGCAAGGAGCCGATCCCGTGCTTGGTGTCGACATGGCATCGACCGGCGAAGTTGGCTGCATAGGTGTTGACACCAACGAAGCTATCCTCAAATCAATGCTTTCGGTAGGTTACACCATCCCCCGCAAAGCTGTGCTTCTCTCTACCGGTTCACCCAAGCAGAAGATCGACATGCTCGATGCCGCCCACATGCTCCACAACAAAGGCTACCGCATCTACGCCACCGGCGGCACACATCAGTTCCTTAACGACAACGGCATTCCGGCAATAAAAGTCTACTGGCCGAGCCAGAGCGATCAGCAGCCACAGGCTCTCGATCTGCTGCACGACAAAGAGATTGATCTCGTGGTCAACATCCCTAAGAACCTGACCTCGACCGAGCTCAGCAACGGTTACAAAATACGCCGTGCAGCAATCGACCTCAACGTGCCTCTGCTTACCAACGCCCGCCTCGCCTCGGCATTCATTCAGGCATTCACCACACTGCCTATCGACAACATCGAAATAAAGCCGTGGGATGAATACTGATCGCCCTGTAATCCTCGTTACTAACGACGACGGAGTGCGCGCGCCGGGCATAAGCAGTCTAGTCGAAGCACTGCCGGAAAACGCCGACATCTATGTGGTGGCTCCCGACGGCCCGCGATCAGCGCAGTCATCGGCACTGACCATGACCAATCTGCTTCGCATCTTCCATCACCCCGAAATGGAGAAAGAAGGCGGAAATGTGCATTGGATGTCGGTCAACGGCACTCCTGTCGACTGTGTGAAGCTCGCTCTTCACGCAGTCGTACCACGCAAACCCGATATATGCGTCGCCGGCATTAACCACGGTTCCAATGCCGGGAATTCCGTCATCTATTCCGGCACAATGGGAGCTGTGATGGAAGCATGCACACTCGGGGTTCCCGCTGTGGGTTACTCGTTACTCGACCACTCCATGAGTGCCGATTTCAGCCCCACGCAGCCGATCGTTAGAGAGATCACCGCGAAAGTCATTGAAAAAGGATTGCCGCGCAATATCTGCCTGAACGTGAACTTCCCCGCCGTAAGAGAAATCGCAGGCATCAAAGTTGTTGCGACCGCCGAAAGCCACTGGACCGACGAGTATCGAGAATACATCGATCCCAACGGACACAAGTTTTATCTTGTGACAGGCGACCTGATCAACGACAATCCCGACGACGACGGCACCGATCTCTACTGGCTTCCACGTGGATATGCCACTATCGTTCCGGTCACACCCGATCAGACGAGAGCCAACATGATTCCCAGCGTCCGAGACATTCTCGACCTATAATTTTTGCATGTTTCAACGTTTTGCAATATCTTTGCAGCGTTGAAACAGCTATGCCCTGGTAGTTCAACGGATAGAATAGAAGTTTCCTAAACTTTAGATAGCAGT
>CAYSKE010000191.1:0-3165 GCA_964431465.1 uncultured Muribaculaceae bacterium
AGTCCGTCGAGCTTGCCGAGCTGCTGCGACACCTCGCGCGCGGTTGCCACCATCTCCTCCATCAGGTCGTCGGCGTCAACCACCGTGCCCTCGCGGCTCTTCATCTTCCCTTCGGGGAGCTCAACCATGCCGTAGGAGAAATGCACGAGATCCTTGCCCCACTTGAAGCCGAGCTTGTCGAGCAGAAGTGCCAGCACCTGGAAGTGGTAGTTCTGTTCGTTACCCACCACATAGATCATTTTGTCGATCGGGTAGTCGCGGTAACGCAACTTTGCCGTGCCTATATCCTGAGTCATGTAGACCGAAGTGCCGTCGCTGCGCAGCAGCAGTTTGTGGTCGAGACCGTCGCCTGTCAGGTCGGCCCACACCGAGCCGTCGTCCTTGCGGTACATGATGCCTTTCTCGAGCCCTTCAAGCACTTTCTCTTTTCCTTCGAGATAGGTGTCGCTCTCATAGTAGATTTTGTCGAACCCTACACCCATGCGGCGGTAAGTCTCGTCAAATCCCGAGTAAACCCACTCGTTCATCATCTTCCAGCAGCCGCGCACTTCAGGGTCGCCGGCTTCCCATTTCCTGAGCATCTCGCGTGCCTCGGCCATAAGTGGAGAAGCCTTCTCTGCCTCCTCCTTGCTCATACCCTTGGCCATGAGCTCCTCAAGCTCCTGCTTATAGTGGCGGTCGAAAAGCACGTAGAAGTCACCGATGAGGTGATCACCCTTCTTTCCTGCCTTCTCGGGAGTCACACCCTCGCCCCACTTCTGCCATGCCAGCATCGACTTGCAGATGTGGATGCCGCGGTCGTTCACGATGTTGGTCATCACCACGCGGTTGCCACACGCCTTGAGTATCTCCGACAGGCTGAATCCGAGCAGATTGTTGCGGACATGCCCTAAATGCAGCGGCTTGTTGGTGTTGGGCGACGAGTATTCCACCATCACCAGCGGGCTCTCCTCGGTAGCGGCGGTGATGCCGAAATCGGCGTCGGCCGCGATGTGCTTCAGCACGCTGTTCCAGTAGGTAGGCTCGATCACGATGTTCAGAAAGCCCTTCACCACATTGTAGCGGTCGACGGCAGGCTCGTTATCCACAAGCCAGTCGCCGATCTCCTTCCCCACCGCCTCGGGAGATTTACGTGCAGCTTTCACCCACGGGAAAACCACGATGGTGAGGTTGCCTTCAAATTCTTTCCTTGTCGCCTGAGGGACAATAGTTGAGGCGTCGGTATCGATGCCGTAGAGCTCTTTGACCGCACGCGACACTCCGGCGGCTATGATATTGTCGATTGACATGATGGTGTGTCTGTTGATTTAGAAATCCTGTTTGTATTGAATAGATATGGCAAATTTAATGAAAAAAGGGCTGACTGCATAAGTGATGAGGGGTAAATCTGCCCTTTGAGGAAGTTTTGACCAAAACACTGTAAAAAAAGAGTGAATTTGCAAAATCTCTCAATTTCTGTAAATCGCCGTTTATGATTAATTTTGCCGATTGAAAGAAATAGGTACCCGGCATACTTCGGTATGCGTGTGACTTGAAACTAAAGTTAGAATAATTATATAAAGAAATGATTAAGCAGCTATTTTTTGCAGGCGCATCGGCAGTCGCTCTTTCCGCTGTGATTGCCTCATGCTCCTCCGGCGGCCAGCAGGGTGCCGCTATGCAGGCAAACGCTCCTCAGATCGCCGTGCAGACTCTCTCGTTCGGTTCGTCTGATCTCGACCACACTTTTCCCGCGACCATCAAGGGTAAGACCGACATTGAGATACGCCCTCAGGTGAGTGGTTTTATCACAAAAGTGCATGTCGATGAAGGTCAGCGTGTCAGCAAAGGTCAGCCGCTTTTCACTCTCGATCAGGTTCAGTTCCAGGCCGCTGTAGATCAGGCTCAGGCAGCGTTGAACGCAGCTCAGACGATGGTGCAGACCGCAACTCTCACAGCGCAGAACAAGCAGGCGCTTTTCGACAAAAACATCATAAGCGAGTATGAGAACCAGCTCGCTAAAAATGATCTTGCCACAGCCAAGGCTTCGCTCGCACAGGCTCAGGCTGCCCTCACCAATGCGCAGAAAAACCTCAGCTACACAGTGGTCACCGCTCCCAGCGACGGCGTTGTGGGCATGATACCCAACCGCGAGGGCTCACTGGCATCACCCTCGATGATGCCCGCTCTCACCACTGTCAGCGACAACGGCGAGGTTTATGCCTACTTCTCCCTCACCGAGCGCGATCTTCTCGACATGACCGACAATGGCGCTGCCACACTTCAGGAGCGCATTGCCACCATGCCCGAAGTGCAGCTCAAGCTTTCCGACGGCAGCATCTATCCCCTGCCCGGCAAGGTTGCCACTGTTTCAGGTGTGATCGACAACTCCACCGGATCGGCTTCGGTGCGCGCGCTTTTCAAAAACAACAACGGCATGCTCCGCAGCGGTTCAACCGGTCAGATCCTCCTTCCTGTCAAGCAGGACAGCGTGATTATCATTCCCCAGAAAGCCACCTATGAGCTTCAGGATCGTCGCTTCGTCTATGCGCTCACCGACAGCAACACTGTCGTCAGCCGCCCCATCACGGTCGACGCCCTCAACGACGGCAAGACATTCGTAGTGACTTCAGGCCTCAATCCCGGCGACCGCATCGCTGTTGAAGGAGTGGGCGTGTCACTGCGCGATGGCATGAAGATCAATCCCGTTGATGCGGCTGCTGCTCCCGCAGCTCCTGCCGCACCTGCTGCACAGTAATCGCAGCCCTTACTGAGTTAATGTATTTCAGGCTTTATCAACACAGCGATAAATGAAACTTGACAGATTTATAAATCGTCCGGTATTGTCGACGGTGATATCCATCTTCATCGTCCTGCTGGGTCTGATCGGACTTTTCTCTCTACCTATCACCCAGTTCCCCGACATCGCGCCACCTACAATCTCGGTGAGCACGACCTATACCGGAGCAAATGCACAGGCCGTGCTTAACTCCGTGATCGCACCTCTTGAGGAGGCTATCAACGGTGCCGAGGGCATGACCTACATGGAATCGACCGCAACCAACACCGGTTCGGCTACGATCAGCGTTTACTTTGAGCAGGGATTTGACCCCAACATGGCTGCCGTCGATGTGCAGAACCGTGTGGCCAAGGCCCAGAGCCTCCTCCCCGCCGAGGTGACCCGCG
>CAYSKE010000192.1:0-3037 GCA_964431465.1 uncultured Muribaculaceae bacterium
GATGTTACAATACTCGGGGTCGCCGCCGAGCACGTCGGGGATAATCTTGCAGAAAGCTTTTGGGAATAGACCTTTATCTACGTTTTTGATGGCTGCGTGAACATCCTCCTTTGAAGCCGACACGCCACGCATTGCGTAGCGGCGACCGGCTTTGTCGTTGGCTGAGGCAACCTTGCCCCCCTGATGCGACGGACGAAGCAGGTCGTTGACGGTCTTCACCGGATTGAAGGTGGAGACAGGCACTTCGACAAACACTGTGTTCCAGTCGCTCATGGCACCGTTCCAGAGGCCGGGAAGCTCAAGGGCTTTCAGTGCGCGTCCTTTGTAGGATTTAGAGGAAATAAATCCGGTCTCGGGGTCGACATATTTCGGTAGATCATACTTTGAGCCGTCGGGGGCGGTGAGCCAGCATACGAGATCGACCGGATTGAAATGTGTGGCCGATTTGAGCATCTCGACCGAGCGGGGATCATTCATGTCGATCTGGCTGCTCTCAAGTATCTGGGGCGATGCTGTGCCGTCGGAGTTGTAGGCGATGAACGGGCCGCCGCCGGGTTCTCCCTCGTTGCGCACCATGCCGCACACGCGGAGAGGACGGTTGAGCTTGCGGCGCATGAAGTCGATGGTGGCTTCGCGCGTGGCGGGCATATCAAACTTGATGCAGAGGTCGCGGCTCATAAATCCGGCGATCTCGCGGAGTTTGGTGTCGCTCACATTGGGATCATCGAGGTCATGCAGATAGTCGGTGATGTGGTCGTGGATCTCGGCAAGGACGCCACCGAGCACACGCTTGTAGAGCAGCGTGGAGTCGCGCAGCGAGTCGGGGACTACATTGTCGATATTCTTGATGAATACCACTTCCGCATCGATGTCGCCGAGATTGCTGATGAGAGCGCCGTGACCGCCGGGGCGGAAAACGAGATGCCCGTTGTCGTCGCGGAAAGGTGTGCCATCCTCGTTGGCCGCAATGGTGTCGGTGGATGCTTTCTGCTCCGACATATCCACGTCGAATTTCACGCCTGTGCGGTTCTCGGTTTGAGGAATCGCGGTAGCGAGTTTGTCGGAGAATAGCTTTCTATGATCACCCGAAACGGTGAAATGGAGTCGTACACGCCCGTCGGCTCCGCAGGCTGTCTGCGCTCCCTCGGTGAGATGCTCCTCGAGCGGAGTGCGGGTCGATGCGTCGTCATAGGCATGGAATGTGAGCAGTCCTTTGGGGAGTCCGCCGTAGTTCATTCCTTCGGGCTTTACGATCGCAGCCGCAACGTCGCGGTTGCGTCCGGCAGCCAGAAGCTCATCGACCCCGAGGCCGTACATGCGGCGGGTGGCTTCCTCAAGCTCGGGGAAGAATGCGGTTTTATGGATGTTGGACAGGAGCACCTGTATGTCGCTACCCTCCTTCAGAGTGTCGGTGTCACCGTCGGCAAATGCAAATACCGACTTGAACATGCGCGACGCCGCTCCTGATGCCGGAACAAATTTTGCGACACGCCCGCCGTCGGCGAGATACTGTTCCCATCGTGCAATGGCTTTTTTCTCCTGCTCGGGCGAGAGGTGGAGAATGCCTGCCCCTACTTTGGCGGTAGATGCGAGCTTCAGGAATGGAAATCCGGTCGAAAAGCGTTTTAGCTGACTTTCAACTGTTTCTACAGTGGTGCCACGGGATTCAATGTCTTTGATGTCGGCTTTGTCTGTAATCATGTCGGTGTTGTTTGGTGGCCTGCTGAGGCCCGTTTCTTTCCCCAAATTTAGCCCAAATTGTTTAAAATTCAAAAATCGAGTCTAAATAAGAGTCTCATTTGCCATAAAATTGTTATATTTGCGCATTAATTCTCACGTTATTCCGTAGTATGAGCAAAGGCAAAATCCTCTTCATCTCCCAGGAGATATCTCCTTATCTCCCGTCGACCATCGCATCTGACCTCGGTCGGAAGCTCCCGCAGGCTATGCAGGAGAAGGGGTTTGAAGTGCGCACTTTCATGCCGCGCTACGGCATAATCAACGAGCGGCGCAACCAGTTGCATGAAGTCATCAGGCTGTCGGGGATGAATCTTGTAATCGACGACAACGATCACCCGCTTATCATAAAAGTGGCCTCGCTGCAGCCGTCGCGCATGCAGGTCTATTTCATCGACAGTGACGACTATTTTCATCGTTCGGCATCGTCGGCTCCCGGGCTCGAGACCGAGTCGTCGCCCGAGGACAATGACGAGCGATCGATGTTTTTTGCGCGCGGCGTGCTCGAGACTGTGAAGAAGCTCCGCTGGGAGCCCTCGATCGTGCAGTGTGCCGGATGGATCACCTCGCTTGCTCCGCTCTATCTGAAAAAACTTTTTGCCGAAGACCCGTCGTTCAGGGCTGCAAAAGTCGTGCTTGCCTTGGGCACGGAGACTCTCTCGCAGCCGTTTGATCCCCGATTCAGAGAAAAACTCAAGATGGAGGGATTCACCGACGAGGAGCTTGCGCCTGTGACCGATGAGGCTGCCGGCATCAAAGACCTCGTGGGGCTTGCCCTGCGCTACTCCGATGCGGTTGTGCAGCTGTCGGCCGATGTCGATCCCGAGCTCCTGCAACTGGCAAAAGATTCAGGCAAACCTTTCCTTCCTTTCCCCGACAACGATTTCGCAGCTTACGCCGATTTCTACTCATCAATCCTCTCCTGATCCGGCCATAGTCTGCCACGCTCCTCATTCATCTGAAAAAATATGAATAGAATATACTTTCTGCTTGCTATCATAGCAGCCGCCATTCTGCCTCAGTCGTGTGGCGACACGTCCAATATCGGGACCTCGCTTGTGCAAGACGAAATATCTATAGTCATGGACTCGTCGTGGACCGTTACAGGCGTCCCGATGGAAAATACAAAACTCGCCTCGAAGACCACGACCCAGCTTCTCGGAATTATCGAGGCCGGAGAGTATGGCAAATTCTCGAGTGACTATGTCACCCAGTTTATGCCTGCCGGAAAGATTACCACAAATGGGGTTCCGGTGGAGAATATCGACTCCTGCTATCTTGTGCTTAGTGTGCCTGAGGG
>CAYSKE010000193.1:0-2998 GCA_964431465.1 uncultured Muribaculaceae bacterium
TAATTCGGATTAACAAAAAAAGACACTTGCAATGAAAACCCGCGATATGCTGGTCGACGAGCTGCTCGACCTCGCGTTTGCCGAAGATATAGGCGACGGTGACCACACCACACTTTCAACAATCCCTGCCGACGAAATGGGGCGTCAGCGCCTCGTGGTGAAGGAGGAAGGAATACTTGCCGGAGTGGAGGTCGCTGCAAAGGTGTTTGAGAAACTCGACCCGTCGCTGAAAATGACCGTCATGATTCCCGACGGCACCCATGTGCGCCCCGGCGACATAGCTTTCACCGTCGAGGGACCCGTGCGCTCGCTTCTCATGGCTGAGCGCACCATGCTCAACATCATGCAGCGCATGAGCGGCATAGCCACTACCACTGCCCGCTATCAGCAGCAGCTTGAGGGGCTCCACACCAAGGTGCTCGATACCCGCAAGACCACTCCCGGTATGCGTATGCTCGAGAAGGAGGCTGTGAAGATAGGTGGCGGATGCAACCACCGCATCGGGCTTTTCGACATGATCCTGATCAAGGACAACCACGTGGATTTTGCCGGAGGCATCATCCCCGCCGTGGAGCGCGCCCGCGCCTACTGCCGCGAGAAGGGGCTCGACCTCAAGGTGGAGGTGGAGACGCGCAACCCGCGTGAGATCGACGAGGCTCTGCAGGCCGGAGCCGACCGCATCATGCTCGACAATTTCACTGTCGAGGCTACCCGCGAGGCAGTGAAGCAGATAGCCGGACGTGCCGAGACAGAGTCGTCGGGCGGCATCACGATCGACAATCTGCGCCAGTATGGTGAGTGTGGCGTCGACTTCATTTCGGTCGGTGCTCTCACTCACTCCGTCAAAGGGCTCGACATGAGCTTCAAAGCCTATTGAGATCCATAAGAGATGCCCCGACGGGCATTGTGCAAAAGAAAAGCAGCCGGTTGCATCGTAAGGTGCCTCCGGCTGCGGCGTTTATTGTCTCTTTTCAATATGTGCCAAAGCCCATTTTATGAGTGGATTCATTGCATCAAGCAATGTTTTTCCGTAGGCCGTGAGCTGATACTGTGTGCGAGGGGGAATTTCAGGAATTACCGTCCGGGTCACCAATCCTTCATCGGCAAGCATCTTCAACGCTTGCGACAGCATTTTGGGTGATACATCGGGGATTGAGCGGCCCAATTCTCCGAAAAATTTTGGCCGACCGTCGCCCAGTGTATTAATTATCAACATCGGCCATTTGGCCGCAATGACAGCAAGGACGTTGCGGATAGGGCATCCGGCAACGTCCTCGCTGAGGATTTTGTCTTTTCTCATCCCAACACTCCGTCGGTTGCAGTCCATTGAGTCAGGCTGCCGGCCTTTACCTGGATGCACACTTCAGTTAAGTCGGTTTCGGCGAAGAGTTGGCGCTTGGCTTCGGGAGCTATGCGCAACCAGTCCCCGGCTTCAAGAGCCACTTTCTCGCCGTCGATTTCCATATAGCCTTTTCCGGAAACGATGAAATAGATTTCCTCATTCTCCTTGTGATAATGCACGAAAGGTACTGACGCACCTGCGGGAAGTGTGTTGATCGATACTTCTGCGCCTGTCAGTGCAAGGGTTTCATGCAGTTCGGTGCGCGGGGTGCCTTCTGCTACGTGGGTTTTGCTGTAATTGCTCATGGTGTGTAGTTGTTTATTGTGATTTTGTTTAATGCAAATATAGAGCAGCTTATTCTATTTGTCAAGTAGTTACCTGCGAGTAACTACCTAACGTTTTTGAATAATATTTCTAAATCATCGTGTTGTAATTCCACAATTAACAACTATTAACGCAAAAAACTCTTGCAGTGTCTATTCCGCCAATATGACCGGTTGATAACCACTGCTTTGTAGGGACGTACCATGGTGCGGCCGCCGATAAATGAGCAATTTTAGGCTGGTTCAGTTGGTGCGGAATCCCATAGCACGCAGGGCATCGGTCACATCCTTGCGCCGGTCGCCCTGAATCAGTATCTCGTCGTCGCGATAGGAGCCCCCGGTGGCGAGCCGTTTTTTCAGGTCGGCCGCAATTTCCCCAACGCGCTCTGCCTCGAGTTGCGACAGCCCCGAGATGATGGTGGCAGGTTTCCCTTTGCGCCCTTTGGTCTCAAGCCTCACGATCAGGCGTGGCAGTTTCTTTTCCTGTGCTTTTTCCGGAGTGTCGGCCACGGGCTCCTCTCCTTGCGGCAGATCAGGATTGTTTTGTAGAAAAGCCTGCAGCGCGCTTTGAAGGTCGTTAGATTTCATGCTCGTGGTCGTGATGGTCGTGATCAGCGGCTATGGCGGTGCTGTCGGGCTCCTCAAACTCGTTGAAGAGCATCTCCCGGGCTTCGGCGGCCTCGGCGAGCTGGATGAGAAGTGCGGCATGACCGTTTTCCTCCGGAGCGATCTCCTCCAGAAACGCCTGCACCGAGTCAGGCGAGATCCTGATTGCGGTGTTGAACATCGTTGAGGCAACCGAAATGTTGTCGTCGGCCGAAGCAGTCGATGCCGACTGATGCTCGGCGAGTATCATGTAGTTGATTGCCAGACGGCAGTAGTGCGACGGCAACAATGCCGTGGAGTCTTTGTGGACTATCTCGGTCAGATTGTCGCATAGACTCTGGGCGGCGCGGTAGTCACTGAGACTCAACGCATCATCGGCCGAAGCGAGAATCACTTCGGGATTTTGCCGGCCGCAGGAAGCTGCCAGAGCTATGACCGGAATTACCAGAATACGACAGAGTGAACTTTTCATATAAAGCAAATATAGTCATCTCTGCTGAAATAACGATGAGCAAAATGTGGAAAAATTGCGATGAAAAAAATATTGTAAAAAAGTTTGCAGTTTCAAAAATTACCCGTATCTTTGCATCGCAAAACCCCAAGAGAGGGGTCGTTGATAACAAAACGAATTGCTAATGCTTCAGTAGCTCAGTTGGTTAGAGCACCTGACTGTTAATCAGGGGGTCGTTGGTTCAAGCCCATCCTGAAGCGCTTATAGGCCGCATCA
>CAYSKE010000194.1:0-2923 GCA_964431465.1 uncultured Muribaculaceae bacterium
CCCTACTTTTATGTCAGGTGTAGAGGAAGCGCTTGATGGAGTGCTTGGGGGTTTTCTCAAAGGGTGTTTCCCTGAGCTCGATGTGGGAAATCTTGCTGTAGGCCTGCAGCTGTGAGTTGAGCTGCTTGAGGTTCTCGTCCATGATCTGAGTCACTTTCTCGGGGGACAGGTGCTCTTCATTGATCTTTTTCTCGTCGGGATAGACGATGGCGACAAGGCGGTTGTCGCGCGACACGACAAGGCACTCTTCAACGTAGGGCATGCGCTGGAGCACGGCTTCGATTTCCTCGGGGTAGATGTTTTGCCCGGATGGACCGAGTATCATGGTCTTGTTGCGGCCGCGGATATAGATGAGTCCAGAGTGGTCGCGTGTGACCATATCGCCGGTGCGCATCCACCCGTCTTTGTCGATTGCCTGTGCGGTTGCCTCGGGGTTGTTGTAGTAGCCGAGCATGACGTTGTCGCCGCGCACAAGGAGTTCGCCGGGTGTTTTGGCGGGGTCGGGTGAGTCAATGCGCGCTTCCATGCGGTCGACAAGGCGTCCGCAGCTCCCGAGGCGACGGTCGTTCCACGGCGCGTAGGCGATGAGCGGGGCGCACTCGGTCATGCCGTAGCCTATGGTGAAGGGGAATTTGATGCGCATAAGGAATTTCTCGACGACGGGGTCGAGCGCCGCTCCTCCAATGATCATCTCATGAAGGTTGCCACCGAAGACGTCGAGAAGCTGCTTCCTGATTTTGGCACGCATGATGCCGCCGGCAACAGGTGTGTGCCAGAGGATGCGCATTTTTGTGGCGCGTAGCTTGGGGAACACACGTGTCTTTATGATCTTGTCGATTATAAGCGGGACGGTGATGATGAGCTTGGGTCGCGCGTCGGCAAAGGCTTTGAGCAGAACCGACGGTGATGGAATCTTGCCGAGAACGCGGACGTGGGCTCCGACAGCAAGCGGGAAGAGCACTTCGACAAGAAGCCCGTACATGTGAGCCATCGGGAGGATGGAGACAATGCCGTCGCCGGCCTTGAGGTAGGGCATGAGGTCGAACGCGAACTGGAGGTTGGAGACGAGCGCGCGACGCGGTATCATGACTCCCTTGGGGTTGCCCGTGGAGCCTGAAGTGTAGTTGATGAGTGCAAGCTGCGCAGGGTCATCGTCGGGGTAGTTGACATCGGCAGCAGTCACTCCGGCGGGGAAGTGGTCAGTGATGTAGTGATCGATTCCCTCCCATGCATGGCGGACAGTGCGGCTGCCGCGCAGGAGCTTAAAATCGCCTGCGGTCTCAACGACAGCTTCAATGGTATCGGGCATTTTGTCGTTGTCGGCAAGATGCGCCCATATCTCGGAGTCGGTGAAGAGGATGCGGCTGTTGCTATGGGCAAGCAGGCGCGTGATGTCGTCGGGGGTGAACTCGTTGAGCAACGGCACGGCAACGGCGCCGTAGGTGACGATGGAGAGGAAGGCTATCGCCCACTGGGCACTGTTGCGCGCGCAGAGTGCGATTTTGTCGCCTTTGTCGATTCCGGCCTTGGTGTAGAAGGCATGGAGGCGTGCTATGCGGTCGGCAACCTGTGAATAGGTGAAATCACCGGGTTCGCTTATGTCGGTGAGAGCGGGACGCTCCCAGTTGTTTCGGATTGAGTCGCTTATTATCTTATTGAGATGTTTCATAGTGTGTGTTTCTATATCTTATCGGCCGGAGTCGGCTATGAGCGCAGCGACGCGGCTATTGAACGCCTCGGCAGCAAGAAGCTGCTCGACGGTGATGTGCATGCGGTAACGCCAATAGTGGCGCGAGTTGGCGGGTACGTTGATCTGCTCCTCACGGGGATCTGCGCGCCGGATCTCGGGCGAAACTGACATCCAGTCCTGCAAGGGGAGGATGCATAGCATCGAAGGAGCCTTGAGGTTCATCTCGACGATGCGGTCGCATATCCACGGTTCAGCGTAGTAGGGTGTGTCGCCGTGCTCGTGGAGGACGTTGTGGTAGAAATCCTCGGTTTTCGCGCGGTTTTCTTCCCACCAACCGCGTATGCCGCTCATGTCGTGGGTGGATGTGGTGCACACGGAGAGGTAGGGGTAGTTGCGGGGATCTCCAAACTCACAGTCGGGGTCTTTGGGCATGCGCTGTATCTCAAGAGAGAGTATCTTGAGCGAATCCATGACTGCGGGAACGCAGTGGGGTATCATGCCAAGATCCTCGGCGCAAGTGAGCATGTCGGTGGCGTCGATGACCGGCGGGAGCTTCCACATGGCGTTGTCGTACCAGAAACTGTTGTGCCGGTGATAGAAGAAGTCGTTGTAGAGGCGATCAAAGCACCAACGCTGATAATCGCTGAGAGAACGGTAGGAGAACGTGGACTGTGCCGAGATGCGGGGATGATACTTGCCCTGCTCGTAGGGATCCTCGATAAAGAGGACGTTGTCGATGGCGTCGAGAAGGGCGTTGCAGATGCGGATGTTTTTTTCGCTCTTCTCCTGCGTGGCAAAGTAGGCCGCGACTTTTTTCTGGGTGTCGAACTGCGGGCGGAGTTTCCAACGTGATTCACCAGCCTCTTCAAGGAAAGTGGCACGCACCTCGTCGGTGTCGTCGCCGAAGAGGTCGCGGATGAACCACTCCATGATGAGCGGGCGGGTCATGGTGTCGGTGTCGATGAAGAAGTCGTAGGCCGTGCGGAGCTCGTCGGGGGTAAACGGGAGGGCGGGGTGGAACACTCCGAGAAGACCGTGAATGGCATCCTCGGGGATCTGCCAGATGCGGAAGAAACCGAGGACGTGGTCGATGCGGTAAGCGTCGAAGTACTCAGCCATCTTGCGGAAGCGGGCTTTCCACCATGCAAACCCATCGCGGCTCATCACCTCCCAGTTGTAGGTGGGGAAGCCCCAGTTCTGGCCGAGTACCGAGAAGTCGTCGGGGGGTGCTCC
>CAYSKE010000195.1:0-2891 GCA_964431465.1 uncultured Muribaculaceae bacterium
CTCATGTCGATGCTCATAGCTCTCGACAACGGCACTCAGGCGTGCATGATGGCTCCCACCGAGATTCTTGCCGGACAGCACTACGAGACCCTGCGCTCGCTGGCTGCCAAAGCCGGAGTGTCGATAGCGTTGCTCACCGGCTCGACACCGGCACGCGAGCGCGATGAGATCCACCGCCGTTTGCTCGACGGGTCGCTCAATATCCTTGTAGGCACTCACGCCCTCATCGAGGACACCGTGCAGTTCCGCCGCCTCGGGCTTGCGGTGATCGACGAGCAGCATCGTTTCGGTGTGGCACAGCGCGCGCGCCTCTGGAAAAAAAACAGTGACCTCCCTCCCCATGTGCTTGTGATGACAGCCACCCCCATCCCGCGCACGCTGGCCATGACCGTCTACGGCGACCTCGATGTGTCGGTGATCGACGAGCTTCCGCCTGGCCGCAAGCCGGTGCACACACTGCTCCGGTTCGATAACCAGCGGCAGCAGGTCTATCGCGCTCTGGGTGCTGAATTGGCCAAAGGGCGGCAGGCCTACATCGTCTACCCGCTGATTGAGGAGAACGAGAAACTCGACCTGAAATCGCTCGAGGAGGGATTTGAGATTGTTAAGGACAACTTCCCCCATTATCGTGTCGCTATGGTGCACGGGCGCATGAAACCCGCCGAAAAGGACTGGCAGATGCAACTTTTTGCCTCGGGGCAGGCGCGCATCCTTGTGGCGACAACGGTGATCGAGGTAGGGGTGAATGTGCCTAACGCAACCGTTATGATCATCGAGAATGCCGAGCGGTTCGGTCTGAGTCAGCTTCATCAGCTGCGCGGACGTGTGGGGCGCGGCGGCGACCAGAGCTACTGCATACTCATGTCGAAACTGAAAATCGCCAAGGACACCCGCCGCCGACTCGACATAATGACTTCGACGACCGATGGCTTTGTGGTGGCAGAAGCCGACCTGAAGATGCGCGGCCCGGGCGACCTCGAGGGCACGATGCAGAGCGGAATAGCCTTTGACCTTCGCGTGGCTTCACTGGCTGCCGACGGGCAGATCGTGGAGATGACCCGACGCGACGTGGAGCAGATACTCGATGCCGATCCTGCGTTGCAGTCGGCCGCCAACATGAAAATAGCCTCCGAGATGACGATGCGTGACGCACGCCGCCCCAAAGGCTATTCGCTTATCAGTTGATTATACGCTTATTGGTGATTGTGCTCAGCAGGAGCATCGGAATAGACGATATGGCTTCCGCACACCACTTTCATCCCCTCCTGTGGGTTGAGCCACTTTAGTTTTAAGGTGTGCGTGCCCTTGGGGAGCTCGTAGGCCCAGAATATGTCAAGGCGGCGGTCATGGTAGGCACGCGGCATATCGAACGTTACGGTTTCGCCATCCAGAGTAGCCTCTATCTGCGCCACATATTTCTGATCAGGCCCTGTCACATAGCCGTTCACGGCGATACCGGTTCCTTCAAACACGATTTCATCCATCTCGGCGAGCGATTTGTTGCCGTTGCTGACGATCTTCACAGGATACATCCCGGGGAACGACTGTTCCAGCTTCACCGGCTCAACCTTCTGAGTCTTGATGGTTACCTCATCACCTTCGACTTTACCACCGTTTCGCTGCACTGTCTCAAGAGCCTGCTTCATGCTCATTTCGTATGTCTTGTTGAGCGAGATGTCGGTATAAGAGAAATTCATGTCTTCCACCTCGCGCAGATTCTTCATCCAGTACTCAGGAATGTTGCTGTAGCCCATCATGGTGCCGAGTATTCCGGCTGCCGAGGCGGGATTGCAGTCAGAGTCCTGCCCGCAGCGGGTGGCAATGTCGATAGTCTTGTAGAAATCCCCCTGACCGTAAAGCAATCCTATCACGATATAGGCGCTGTTTACGGTAGCGTCGATGTTGAGAGGCTCAAACACACCTTCGGGGCACCCCCTGTCCTCGTCATACACCTTCTCGATCTCCGCCCAAGTCTGCTTCCAATCATCGGGATATTGGTGACACCACTTTATCACATCTGATATCACCTTATGGTAATAACTTTCCTCGGGGATAGCCTTCAATGCTTCGGTCACGATGAAGTCGATATCATCGCTCACAAAGGCAAGTGAATACATATTTGCCACATACACGCCTCCATACCACCCGTCGCCGTAGGCAAGGATGTGGCCGATCTTGTCGGCGATTTCCGAAGCCGTCTGAGGCATACCCGGACTCATGAGACCGGCGAAGTCAGCTTCGATCTGAAAATCAATGTCGTCGGCATGAGGGGAGTTGCGCCAGTGCCCTGATTCTGGCGGCATGATCCCGTGCATGATGTTGTAGCGGGCAGCCTGATTGCCGTGCCATAGATAATATCCGGCGTTGGCAAACGCCATAGCGAAAGAATCTACCGGAGCATCCAGCCCCAGACGGTCAAACACATCCACAAACGTCAGATCCATATAGATGTCGTCGTAGAGCGTCGGAGCTTTCTCGAAATATTGCTTTATGTACCCGTCGGGCCATTCGATAGGAATATAGTCAGAGATCATCGCGCCGCGAAAATTGAACTCCGTCGGACCCCCGTATGTGCATCCTATCGTCTGGCCGGCCCATCCGCCCTTGATCTTGTCGAGCAGAATCTCCTTGCTCATTGTCACTTCGGCAGGTATAGCCTGCTGCTCCGTTGTCGAGCCGTTGCACCCGCTCATCATGGCGGCCACGGCAGCCACGGCCAGTAAAACCTTCGCCTCTCTCATGTCTCTCCTATGTGATAGTTAATGTTAGTTATTATTGCAAATTAAGTTTATTACCCACATAAATCAAAATATCATCGGGCTATAAATTATCTCTTTGGAAGCTCTTGGCACCTTTTTCACCACATCCTTTAATCTCAAAAAAGGCATTTT
>CAYSKE010000196.1:0-2863 GCA_964431465.1 uncultured Muribaculaceae bacterium
CCGAGGCCGAATGTTGAAAGCGACGACCCAGATGAGCCATTATGACACACCCTCAGTTTTTTTTCAGTCGCCGCTGACTTTAGTCAGCACATCATTTTTGGCGTTCCACTTCAGAAGCCACATTTCACCGGTGGTCTTGTCGGCGAGCACCCACTCCCAGCTGTCGTCAGTCGGGTAAAGCTCAAAGCGTCCGGCACTCCCCTGCGATGACACCAACGCCGAAGTGAGCGCGCGGTTTTTCGACGGCTTGGCCGGAACAATAGCGTCGATTTTTCCATCCCTCGTGTCAAGTCTCAGAAATACTCCCGTGATGGCCGGATAAAAAGCGAAGTTTGAGTTTGTGGTCACAGGCACGACCGTCGTCACATCGTCGGCCTTTATGGAGCACACAGCCGACAGCGTCAGCAGCAGCATTATTGCAAGTCTTTTCATACCGTTAGTTTTAGTTTTGCGGCACCCTGCCGGTCGCAAATCTACAAATTTATCAGCAAACGCACCACTAATATTCCCGGTAATGGCGCCGTAATGAAAAAGTTTGTGTATCTTGCAGTGAAATTATCATGATCACTTCTGTTTCAACCATGAAATCGACATTATCACTTGCTCTGTTACTTACTATGGTTTCCTGCGGTGGCAACCCCGACGGAAATCCCGACACGCTTGCCGCATGGCAGCCGGGCGAAATGGATATCCACTTCATATACACCGGACGTGGTGAATCCAACTTCATGATCATGCCCGACGGCACCACGATGCTGATAGACGCAGGCGACTACGACCCGAAGACCTACCCCATGATGTGCGAAGCGCTCCCCGACACCACCCGGCGCGCCGGAGAGTGGATCTCGCGCTATCTCAGCCGCGTGAACCCCGGAAAGGACTACATCGACTATCTGATGATTTCCCACTTCCACGATGACCACACAGGCGGCGCACAAAATGACGCCCCCTCCACCGAGGGGCGCAACCCCGACTATGTGCTCACAGGCATAGCGCGCGTTGGCGAAGATTTCCGCTTCGGACACGTGTTTGACCGCGGTTATCCCGACTACAACTATCCCCGCCCCATCGACGACATTCACACCGACAACTACCGCGCTTTCGTGAAGTGGCAGAAAGAGCATCACGGGCTGCAGCAGGAGCGCTTCAGCGTGGGTGCCCTCAACCAGATCGCCTTGCAGAATGATCCCGACAAATACAGCAGCACGTTCAGCATACGCAATCTCGCCTCAAGCGGCGAGGTGTGGATGGGAGGCGACTCCACCATACGCTGCTACGACCTCAACCCCAAGAATCTTGAGTCGAAAAACGAAAACACCCGCAGCCTCGCTGTTCGCGTCGACTACGGGCCTTTCAGTTTCTATACCGGTGGCGACCTCTCGGGCAAGCTCCGCGATGCCGAGGGCAACAACTTCCTCATCGACTCGCTCGCTTCGATAGCGTGCGGCGAAGTGGATCTCTGCAAAGCCAACCACCACGGTTATCTCGACTCGATGTCAAAAGGATTTCTCGACAACATCAGGGCACGCCACTATGTGATGTCAGTATGGGACTGGCAGCACACCCAGCCCAAGATCCTCGGCCGCATCGCCGATGAGCGCGCCCACGACGACGAGCCCCTCGTGCTCTATGGCAACATCCCCGACACGCTGCGCCTCGCCTATGCCGACGAGCCGTGGTTCCCGACAGTCAGCCCCCACTACGGCCATATTGTCGTGCGCGTGAGCGAGGGAGGCCGGAGCTACCGCATCTTCGTGGTGGATGCCTCCGACGAGTCGATGCGCGTGCTTGCCACATATGGCCCCTTCGACTCCTGACCCCTCTACCCGATGGTGCGTTCCCCCGGCGTGGACGCACCATCATCCACTTAAAGATTACTCCCTTTGGTAGTCACGACAACGACGCCATTCATCCCGCGCGTGCCGTAGTCCCCACCATCTTTCAGGATTTCGACACGTTCCACCTCCATCACCGTGAGTTCAGGATACTCTGTCATTTCCACTCCGTCGACAATCCAAAGCGGATCACCGCCATTCCTTATCGAGATTTTGGACTTTCCGTTTCTATCGTAATAAGTGCGCACACCACTTACCCCTTTAAGAGCCTGAATCAAATCTGACTGACCGGTAGCCTCAAGCTGCTTTGCGGTTCTCACGTCGTGTGGGCCGTTGTAGACCCCGGCATCGATAAGCCCCTTGCCGGTATCCACAAAGTCACGGTGCTTAGGATAGTCCTTGCCGAACTTCACGACCATGCCATTACTCTCGACAGGAATATCATAATATTCCCCTTTCCACTTCACATAGATCGTATCGGCTGTCAGCACCTCATAAATAGTAAACTTACCCTCGCTGTCGGTCTTTACGTACCTCTTAGGATCGTGAGTGAAAACCTTGGCATTCTTGATCGGCTTATTCTTATAGTCAAACAGTCGACCACGGAAAGGCTTAGATGTAAAGGTCATATCATCATAGCCATCGCTCTTGTCGCTGCTGTTTCTCCACGCCTCTTCTTTCATGATCGCCATAGCGGTAGTGATTGGGACGATGCGCTGTGATCGGCCGTTGTAAGTGCCACGCACCTGTCCCATAATACCCAGATTGGCGTATTCAACTCCCATAGGCTCACGGTCAAACTTGATGTTCATACCCATCATGCTGTCGACAGGAATATCATAAACGCGACCGCGCCACTTCACGTAGATTGTGTCGGCAGGATCTATATTTTCGAGGAAGAAGCGCCCCTCTTTATCCGGTTTTACATAATCCTTAGAGTTAGGCGCATAAATCTTGGCACTCTTGATGGGTTTATTCTTGAAATCCACCAGACGGCCGCGCAAAGGCCCGGCTCCCGACATTGAGAC
>CAYSKE010000197.1:0-2752 GCA_964431465.1 uncultured Muribaculaceae bacterium
CCGCCGCCATCAACTCGTTCTCCGACGACTACCGCATCCCCTTCTCGATGCACGTGGCAGGTTACAAATACAATGAGATCGCAGAGAAGATGAATCTCCCGCTCGGCACCGTGAAGTCACGTATCTTCTTCGCCCGCCAGCGCCTTCAGGAAATGCTGAAAGACTACAAAGCCTGATAGAAACAGGAAACAAAATACTATTTCCTTTTTTAATCAGAGCGATTCATTTTTTCTAAGAGAATTGACAAAAGGAACTTAGTAAAAACACACACATAAAAATGAGTGCGGGTACACTCCAGAGTCCCGACACCCGATTTGTCCGCTGACAGTCAAGAGCCACACGACTGCCGGCGGACAATTTTTTGTCATATAGGGCAGGTTTTTATGCGTTTTTTACCACAGAAGCTCTGCGACTTCATTTTGATTTCCTATATTTGTATAGCCGGAGCCACAAGGGTCGGGCACAATCCAAGCGAAACCAATAAAACAACGTCTCATCTTCTTATGAAAAAACGCTTCGTCAAAGTCGGCATCGCCGCTGCAATCGCTCTCTCGCTCTCATGCTCAAGCTGTATCGGCAGTTTCTCCATGTTCCACAAGCTGTCGGACTGGAACAACAACGTAGGCCACAAGGCAGTAAACGAGCTTGTGTTTTTCGCCTTCTGGGTTATCCCGGTCTATGAGGTAGCACTGACAGCCGACCTGCTCGTGCTCAACAGCATCGAGTTCTGGAGCGGCAGCAACCCTATCGCCAAAGGCACCAAGCGCATCAAGGGAGACAACGGCACATATCTGGTGAAGTGCGACGGCAAAGGCTACGATATCATCTCGGAGATCGACGGCACCTCGACCCGCTTAGAGTTCTGCGTCGACAGCCAGACATGGAACTACATCGACACCGAGGGTAATGAGTGGCCTCTCGTCACATTTATCGACGACACCCACGTGGCAGTGCCCCTCCCCTCAGGCGAGTCGGGCATCATCGAGCTCTCGCAGGACGGCCTCCTCGCCTACCGCGCAGCCATCGCATCGGCACATCACGTAGCCATCCGTTAATGAGATTCAAATTGATCCTTGCCGCACTCTTGGTCGGCACATCATCAGTAACAGCGCGCGAGCCTCGGCGGTCGGACACCGTCGGGCTCGCGTCGCCTCTCGACATACCCTTTTATCTTGCCGGCAATTTTGCCGAGCTACGCAAAAGCCACTTTCACAGCGGCATCGACTTCAAGACTCAGGGACGCACCGGGCTGCCGGTGCACTCGGCCGACGACGGCTATGTGAGCCGCGTCTCGGTGTCGCCATGGGGATTCGGTCGGGCAGTCTACGTCACCCACCCCGCCACAGGTCTCACAACCGTCTACGGTCACCTCGAAGCCTTCTCCCCCACCATCGACAAGCGCGTCAGAGCCGAGCAATATGCCCGCGAGACATTCACGATCGACCTCAGCTTCAAGCCCGACGAGTTTCCGGTGAAACGGGGCGAGGTGATAGCGCGCAGCGGCAACGCCGGATCGTCGGGAGGGCCGCATCTTCACATGGATGTGCGCGACACCGGCAGCAGCGATCCGCTTGATCCGCTCGAATACTATCGCGACCGCATCACCGACGACGTCGCGCCACAAGTGCGCCAGTTAGCGGTATTCCCCGCCGAAGGGGGCATAGTCGAAGGGTCGGTCACATCGCCCCGGACGCTCGCGCCCGAGGCTTTCGCCACGCCAGTCAATGCGTGGGGACGCATCTATGCCGGCATCAAGGCATACGACCGCATGACCGGCACGACCAATATTTTCGGCATCAAGTACCTGACGCTGACGGTCGACGGCGACACGGTCTATCACCGCGTGCTCGACCGGTTCAGTTTCGACACAACCAAGGCCATACACACACTCGTGCATTACCCCGGAGTGGCAAAATCGGGGTCGTGGGTGATGGTGACGCGCATCGCCGACTCAAACCCGCTCCCCGACATAGTCACCGCCAAAGACCGGGGCATAATCGACATAAACGAGGAGCGCACCTACAACCTCGAGTGGATCCTGCGCGACGAGCATGGCAACACCACGCGCCAGCCGCTCACCATCGTCGGGCAGCGCACACCCATCAATGCCGAGATCGCTTCGGGGCAACTCATGCACTGGGACACCGAGAACTCGCAGGATGGCGAGGACTACAGCGTGACCATCCCCGAGGCCGCGCTCTACGACAATGCCTTTGTCGACATCACAGCCGCTCCGGCCGCATCCGGCTATTCGCGCGCCATCACCGTGGGCGACCCCGGCACACCGCTCGACAAAGGTTTCGAGCTATCGATCAAGCTACTGAACGACACCATCGCCGACAAAGAGAAATATTGCCTCGTGCGCGTCAGTGGCAACAAGCGTTCAGCCATCACTTCATCGTATGACGACGGATGGATCTCAGCCTCGCCCGATGCGTTCGGCACCTTTACCGTCACGACCGACCTGAACGCACCCAAAATCACCCCCATCACGCCCAAGCAGTGGAACGGCGGCACAGTGAAACTGCGCATCACCGACGACCTGAGCGGCATATCGACCTACCGCGGCGAGATCGACGGCAAGTTCGCCCTTTTTGAGCTTGACGGCAAGACGGCCACAATCGCGTTTGTGATGGATCCCGAGCGGTTTGAGCGCGGCAAGAACCACACGGTCGACATCACCGTGACCGACGCCTGCGGCAACACCGCCACCCACACCTCGACATTCCGCTGGTAAGCGGCCTATCAGAGA
>CAYSKE010000198.1:0-2707 GCA_964431465.1 uncultured Muribaculaceae bacterium
GGCGAAAAGTGTGAAGGTTCCTATATCCAGCCTACGTTTATCACCGACTATCCCATAGAGATGTCGCCGCTCACCAAGCGTCACCGCGACAATCCCGAACTTACCGAGCGCTTCGAGCTGATGGTCAACGGCAAGGAGCTTGCCAACGCTTACTCCGAGCTTAATGACCCCATCGACCAGTATGAGCGCTTCGTTGAGCAGATGCGTCTTGCCGAGAAGGGCGACGACGAGGCCATGATCATCGACCATGACTTTATCCGCGCTCTCGAATACGGCATGCCCCCCACATCGGGCATGGGTATCGGTATGGACCGCCTCGTCATGCTCATGACCGGCCAGACCACTATACAGGAGGTGCTTTTCTTCCCGCAGATGCGTCCTGAGAAGGTGCAGCCCCGCGACAAGGTGGAGGCTTACACCGCCATCGGCATCCCGGAAGAGTGGGTGGCTCCGTTGCAGAAGGCGGGCTTCATGACCGTAGCGCAGCTTGCGGGGGCCAATCCGGGCAAGGTGTTCCAGGATCTGTGCGGCATCAACAAGAAATTCAAGCTTGAGCTCAAGAACCCTTCACAGGATGATATAAAGTCATGGATAGCCTCAGTGGACGAAAAATAGCGGTGATGGGCGGTGGCTCGTGGGCTACCGCTCTCGCCAAGCTCCTGCTGCACAACTGCAACAGGATAAGCTGGTACATGCGCCGTGATGACCGCATCGATGAGTTTAAGCGCCGTGGCCGCAATCCGGCTTATCTGTCGGATGTGGAGTTCCCGATATCGCGCATCGACTTTTCGAGCGATATAAATGCGGTGTGTTCCGACAACGACATGCTGCTCATGGCGATGCCCTCGCCTTATTTCAAGGAGCATCTCGGCAAGCTGACGGTTGACATCTCCGACAAGGTGGTCGTGGTTGCCACGAAGGGTCTTGTGCCCGACGAGAATATGCTGATAAGCGACTATCTCGAGCAGCATTACGGTGTCGATCCTCACAACGTGATCGTGATTTCGGGGCCGTGTCATGCCGAGGAGGTGGCTCTGGGACGCCTGAGCTACCTTACCGTGGCCTGTGCCGACGTGGACCGGGCGATTGACTTCTCGACGCTGCTCAACGGCCCCGCCATGAAGACGATTGTGTCGACCGATGTGCGCGGCATCGAGTATGCCGGCGTGCTGAAGAATGTCTACGCCATCGCATCGGGCATGGTCTACGGCTACAAGGCCGGCGATAACTTCCAGGCGGTGCTGATCAGCAATGCTATCCGCGAGATGGCCCGCTTCATCGACACGGTGGTGCCCGGTGTGCGCCGTATCTGTGACTCGGTTTATCTCGGCGACCTTCTGGTGACATCCTATTCGCGCTTCTCGCGCAACCACAATTTCGGCACCATGATTGGCCGCGGCATCTCGGTGAAGCGCGCCATGATGGAGATGGAGATGGTGGCCGAGGGCTACTACGGCACCAAGTGCATGTATGAGATCAATGACCAATACCATGTGGACATGCCGATCCTCGCGTCGGTGTTTGATATATTGTATCGGGGCACGTCGATAGCCCGTACCATGGAACGACTGAGCAATTGTTTTTCGTAACAAGATTAAACTCCGCTTAACAAACCACGGGTCTGCGCCGGGTGTTAAACCATACCGACAGGAAAAACTGATAACTAACATAACATATTCAAGTACTATGGACAAAATTAGAGTTAACGTAACTTCAGCCCTCAAGGCTGTGTCGCTTGACGACATTCATGCGCTCGAAACCTCAGCTGCGGCTCCCGCGCTTGAAAAACTTAAATCAGGTACCGGTGCAGGAAACGATTTTCTGGGTTGGCTTGATCTCCCCGAACGTACCCCCATGCACGATCTTGACGAAATCATTGCGGTTGCCAATGACCTGCGCAACTCATGTGACTACGTGGTGTCGATAGGCATCGGCGGTTCTTATCTCGGTGCCAAGGCTGTCATCGAGGCCCTCAGCGACTCATTTGATTATTACAAGCCCGTCAATCCGGGTAGCCCCAAAATACTCTTTGCCGGTCAGAATATCGGCGAGGATTATCTTGCCGAGCTTCAGAGCTTCCTGAAGGACAAGAAGTTTGGTATCATCGTGATCTCCAAGTCAGGCACCACTACCGAGCCTGCCATCGCTTTCCGTCTGCTCAAGGAGCAGCTCGAGTCGCAGATCGGCAAGGCCGAGGCCTGCAAGCGCATCGTGGCCATCACCGATGCCAAGAAGGGCGCCCTGCGTCAGCTTGCCACCGAGGAGGGCTACCGTACATTTGTCATCGACGACAATGTGGGCGGACGCTTCTCTGTGCTCACTCCTGTTGGCTTGCTTCCTATCGCAGTGGCCGGATTTGACATCAAGGCTCTCGTGAAGGGTGCTCTCGAGATGCAGCACGAGTGTCTCGTGCCGAGCAACGACAATATCTGCGAGCTCTATGCCGCTACCCGCAACCTCCTTTACCGCGCCGGCAAAAAGACCGAAATCCTCGTCAACTACAACCCCAAGCTCCACTACTTCGGCGAATGGTGGAAGCAGCTCTACGGCGAGAGCGAGGGTAAGGACGGCAAGGGTATCTTCCCGGCTGCCGTTGACTTCACTACCGACCTCCACTCCATGGGTCAGTGGATTCAGGATGGCGAGCGCACCATCTTCGAGACAGTGCTTTCGGTAGAAAATCCCGACCACACGGTGGTGATCCCCA
>CAYSKE010000199.1:0-2681 GCA_964431465.1 uncultured Muribaculaceae bacterium
CTTGAGGTGTTATTAATAGAAAACGATGGATTATGAAGCAGGAAGTTGTATTGAAACGGGCTTATGACCCGGCATCGCCCGACGACGGATTCAGGGTTTACGTCGACCGGCTGTGGCCGCGCGGACTATCACACGACACTTTCTCCTATAACCTGTGGGACAAGGATATCGCTCCGTCGACCCAGCTGAGGGAGTGGTTTCACGCCGACCCTACGAGCCGCTGGGATGAATTTACCGAACGATACAAAAAAGAGCTTGCCGGCAGCATGGCATTCAGCACTCTGCGCGCCACGCTATCCGGCAAACCTAAAGTCACGTTGCTCTATTCCTCACACGACCGTGATCACAACAATGCCGTTGTGGTGCGCGACGTGCTCACCGCTTCAGCGGAGTAAGAGATAAATGTAGTAGACGCCCACTGCAAGCGCGGCGCCCACCATCGGGCCGAGAATCGGCACCCATGCGTAGTCCCACTGACTGCTCCCCTTCCCTTTGATGGGCAGGAGGTTGTGAGCCGTGCGCGGGCCGAGGTCACGGGCCGGATTGATGGCGTAGCCAGTGGTGCCTCCCAGTGCCATGCCGATGACAACCACAAGCAGCGCGACGGGGAGCGCGCCGATCGAGCCGAGCCCCACTTCGGCCGTATTGCCGCTCTCGGCGAGGAAGAGTATCACCAGAATAAGCACGAATGTGCCCACGATTTCCGAGACGAGATTGCGGGTGTGGTTCTTTATCGCGGGGATGGTCGCAAACACTCCGAGCTTGGCGTCCTGCTCTGCTGTCGCGTCGAAATGATCTTTGTAGAAGAGGTAAACGACCAGTGCGCCAAGAAACGCGCCCACAAACTGCGAGAGCATATAGGGTGCCACCAACGACCACTCGAACTTACCGGCGAGAGCCAGACCGAATGAGACTGCCGGATTGAGGTGAGCCCCCGTAAAGGGCCCGGCGATAAACACGCCGCACATCACGGCAAGACCCCACGCGATAGTCACGACGATCCATCCGCCTCCGTTGCCTTTTGAGCCTTTGAGACCTGTGCAGGCGACCACGCCGCAACCGAGAAGTATCATCACAAATGTGCCTAAGAACTCAAAAAAGCACTGAAGCATTACTGAATTTTCCATTGTCCTGATATTAGTGAAAGTGTTATACAAGGCAGCGGCGCACAGCCTCTTTCCATCCGTCGAGCTTCTCCACGACCGACTCGGCCGATGCCTCGGGGGCGAACTTGCGTTCGATCTGCCACTGCGCGTTGATCTGCTCCACATTCTCCCAGTAGCCCACGGCAAGGCCGGCAAGATAGGCTGCCCCGAGAGCCGTCGTTTCGGTCACGCGCGGACGGAGTACCTCGGTATCGAGAATATCGCTCTGAAACTGCATGAGCAGATTGTTGCGCGACGCACCGCCGTCGACCTTCAGCTCCGTGATATTCAGCCCTGAATCAAGCTCCATAGCTTTCACGATATCATAGACCTGAAACGCTATCCCCTCAAGGGCGGCGCGAGCGATGTGAGCCGATGTGGTGCCGCGTGAGATGCCTGAGATAAGACCGCGTGCATACTGATCCCAGTAAGGAGCACCGAGCCCAGTGAGTGCCGGCACGAAATAGACTCCCCCGGTGTCGGGAACCGAAGCGGCGAGCTCCTCGACGTCGGCCGACGAGGCGATGCACTTCAAGCCGTCGCGGAGCCACTGCACCACCGAGCCGCCGACAAAAATCGAACCCTCGAGCGCATAGGTCACCTTATCGCCGATTTTCCATGCAATGGTGGTGAGCAACCGGTTTTTCGACACTATGGGTTTGTCGCCTGAATTCATAAGCAGGAAGCAGCCGGTGCCGTAGGTGTTTTTCACCGCTCCGGGGCGCACGCACATCTGCCCGAACAAAGCCGCCTGCTGGTCACCCGCCACACCGGCAATCGGAAGCGAGTGCGCGAAAATAGTCGTGGTGGTGTGAGCCATGATGCCGCTGCTCGGCTTCACCTCAGGCAGCATCGACTCAGGTATAGTGAAGAGCTCAAGCAGCTCCTTGTCCCACTCAAGAGTGTGGATGTTGAACAGCATGGTGCGCGAAGCGTTAGTCACGTCGGTCACGTGGGCGGTGTGCCGCGTGAGGCACGATATGAGCCACGTGTCGACGGTGCCGAACCGCAGTTTCCCGGCCTCGGCTTTCTCGCGCGCTCCCTCCACATGGTCAAGAATCCATTTCACCTTAGTGGCACTGAAATACGCGTCGAGGATGAGGCCGGTTTTCTCCCTGATCATCGTGGCATGGCCTGCTTCACGCAGCGAGTCGCAGTATTCCGACGTGCGCCGGTCCTGCCACACGATAGCATTGTAGATCGGCTCCCCCGTCTCGGCATCCCACACGATTGTGGTCTCGCGCTGATTGGTTATGCCTATCGCGGCTATGTCGGCACCGTTGATGCCTATCTGCGATATTGCCTCGGCGATCACCGAGGCCTGCGAGCCCCATATCTGCAGCGGGTCATGCTCCACCCACCCGGGTTTAGGAAATATCTGCGGAAATTCACGCTGCGACACCGAGCGCATATTGCCCTCATGGTCAAAGACGATTGCGCGGCTGCTCGTTGTGCCCTGATCAAGCGAAAGGATAAATTTTTCCATGGTTTATATGAGTTTCAGGTTTCCACTCTTTTGGAATTTTACTTCAATTC
>CAYSKE010000200.1:0-2614 GCA_964431465.1 uncultured Muribaculaceae bacterium
AAGTTGCCGTCCAGATCGGCAGCAGCGCCCTTCTGTGTCCCTTTGACGAGCACAGTGGCGCCAACAATGGGTTCACCCTCCTTATCGAGGATTGTACCCTTCACGTCGGCAAAAGCCGTGAAGCCCGCAGCCACCCAAAATGCGATTGCAACGCACATCAGGCGGGTCACTTGCGAGATCCTTTCTGTTAGAAACTTCATAAGGTAAATGATTGGTTGATTAATGTTTTTTACTATGGTCTCACAACGACCCTCGTAGAGAAGCCAACTCGGGTCGATTGGTTTTGCAAACATAGCATATTGTTTTTACATCGGCAATACTTTTTCACGCGCATTAACATTTCGGCGATATGTTATAAAACATGTTTTCCCAAAACCGCCTATCTATAAGGATTCCGGAGCCTCAGAGAGTGCCGTCAGGACACCCGGATGACCTGATCAATGCTTCATGTACTCGCGAAGCAGAGCTTCCGCCTCCGCGTTCATCAAGCCTTCAACCGACTCACCTGCAGCAAGTCGGGCTCTTATTTCAGTAGAAGATACATCAAATTCCGGGCAACCGTGCACCACCGTCACTTTGTCGGAATAAGGATCAAGGAAACCGGGCAAAACAAAATCATAGCCCGGGCGCGGATAGATGATAAGGCCGTGGCGCGCGGCAATCTCCTCCCAGCGGCGCCATTTGTTGAAATCCCCCACGTTGTCCCCTCCGATAATCAGCCGGAAATCCGTGCCGGGATGCTGCTGCGACAGCACCGCCAGCGCGTCGGCCGTGTACGACGGATGCGGCAGCGAAAGCTCGACATCGGTCACCCGCAGCTTCCGGCACCCCTCCACCGCTTTCTGCAGCATGCGCAGCCTCAGCTCGTCGGGGAGCATCGCCGCATGCTGCTTGAACGGCGACGAGGGTGAGAGCGAGAGCCACACCTCATCCACCCCGCCATGCCCCGCTATCCACGCGGCAAGCCCGGTGTGCCCCTCATGCACGGGATTGAACGAGCCCCCCAGCACTCCCACCGTTTTATTTATCTTGGTATCGGCCACCGGTAATTTTTTAATTCTTTGACAAGACGGCGTTCCTCTCCCCCCAGATATGCGTCGAGCAGATGGTGGAACGCCTCGGAGTGATCCATGTGGGTGAGGTGAGCGAGCTCGTGGCAGATGATATAATCGCGCAAAGCAGCGGGGAGAAACACACACATATAAGAAATCGAGATCACCCCCGACCGGCTGCACGTGCCGAGCACGGTGCTTCCGCTCGAGATCCTCCACCCCGACGGGCGACATCCGAGCCGGACGGCTATCTCGCGCGCCCGCGGCAGAAGCAACTGCGCGGCGGCGTTGAAGGCCACCCTGCGGCACGCTTTATAATAAAATTCCCGTCCGCGTGCACTCGCCACATCAATATCCGTCCCGACATAAATCACCGCATCCGGCAGCTTCACCGACGGCATTATAGCCGCGGGCTGAAACGACTGCCGACGCATCTCTATCGTGAGCCCGTCGAGCTCGATCCTCTCAGGCACAGCCTCGGCAGGACGCTCCTCCCGCCGCTGCAGCAGCTTGGGAGCAAGAGCATCCAGCGCTTCCTGAAACTGCGCAGTGGTAGCGTAGAGCGGCCCGGTCACGCGCACCAGCTCCCCATGCCATCGTGCCGAGAAACGCGTCGAATTGCTCCGGCGCACCACCTCCACATCGCCCAGAAGCCTATGCTGCATGCACGTCTTCATTACTCGTTGTTTCCCACCCCCCAGTGAAGTTTGTCGCGGAGCGCGTCGGCAAACGTGCGCCCCTCTCTCAGCACCACATTGATCGAGAAAGGAGCCTTGCGTATCTCCACACGTGTTTTCGCCGGAAGCGACACCGTGCGGCTGTCGAGCGACAGGCGGAACGACGGCGTCCGGCTCATGGTTCTGATCGACAGCACCGAGCGGTCGCTCACCACCAGAGGGCGCATAGTGAGCGCGTGAGGCGCGATAGGCGACAGCGACCACGCCTCCACCCCCGGCTGTATCAGCGGGCCGCCGACCGACAGATTGTAGCCCGTCGAACCCGTCGGAGTGCTCACGATCAGCCCGTCGCCGCTATAAGTGGCGAGACGCCGCCCGTCGATCTCCACCATCACATCGATCATCGACGCCGAAGCCAGCCGCAGAAACGACACCTCATTGAGAGCGTAAGGCCAGAAACCGTCCGGCAGCGGCGCCCTGTCGGGGAAACGCACCTCAAGCAGACTGCGGCGCTGCAGCTGATAGCGCCCCTCGGCCAGTAGACGCGGCAGAGCGCGAAGCTCACCCGGCGTGAAAGCCGCAAGATAGCCCAGATGCCCCATGTTCACCCCCGCCACAGGCACGCCGCTTGCTCCGCTCCAAGCCGCCGCACGCAGAAAAGTTCCGTCGCCCCCAAGGCTCACGATGAAATCCACATCGTCCGGCGTCGTGATCATCGCCACATCGCGGGCCACAGTCACCCCCGCCTCGGCAAGTGCCTGCACCGTCGAGTCGGCAGCCACCACACCCGGCTGCATCAGGAAGTCGAGAGCCTCCAGAGCCCTCTCCATCGATGAAAACGATATTGCAAAAACCGCGATTCTCATTTCACAATCCATCCCCGCA
>CAYSKE010000201.1:0-2608 GCA_964431465.1 uncultured Muribaculaceae bacterium
ATCCTCATGACCTCGCTCGCCCTCATCATCGGTCTGTTGCCCATGATGTTTGCCACAGGCGCCGGTGCCAACGGCAACCGTGCCCTCGGCACAGGCTCGATCGGCGGTATGCTTATAGGCATGGTGCTTCAGGTGCTCGTCGTGCCTGCCCTGTTTGTGATCTTCGAGATCATTCAGGAGAAGATCTCGCCCCTCCAGTGGAAAGACACCAACAACGACGCTGTCGAGAGCGAGATTGTCCAGTATTCAAAGTAAGTAAACAGCATCATCTTCACAATGACTGCAAATATACGCAAGACCCTTGTGGCCGGAGTGGTGGCGGTAGCCATCCTCCCGGCTCTCACGGGCTGCCATATCTACAATAAGTTTGATATGGCCAAGCAGACAGGCGACAACCCTCTGCTTCAGGAGTATGTAAAGGCTGCCGACCAGACGGCCGCCGAGGGAGCGCTCGGCACCCTCTCATGGCAGACCGTCTACACCGATCCCGTGCTTCAGGGCTACATACAGCGTGCGCTCGACAACAACATTGACCTCGAGAATGCGCGTCTCAATATCGAAGTCGCCCACGCCAACATGCTCGGAGCGCGCATGAGCTACCTCCCTTCGGCTGCCCTGTCGCCCAATGCGGCAGCCGTTTCCTACGACCATGCACCCTTCACCAAGACCTACACCATACCTCTGGTGCTCAACTGGGAGGTTGACGTGTTCGGAAAGATCCTCAACACCAAGCGCGGTGCCGAGGCCACATTCGCCCAGTCAAAGGACTATGAGCAGGCTGTGCGCTCCCAGATTATCGCCGGTGTCGCCAACCTCTACTATGCCATCTCGTCGCTTGAGGCGCAGGTAGAGCTTACGCGCGAGACTTCGCTGATCTGGCGTCAGAACGTCGAGACAATGAAAGCCTATAAAGAGGCCGGACGCACCACCGAGGCCGGTGTGGCTCAGAGTGAAGCCAATTACTTCAACATCTGCGCGTCGCTCAACGACCTCGAGGTGTCGCTCAACGAAGCGATGAACTCGTTTTCGCTTATCCTTGCCGAGATGCCTCATAAGTGGGACATCGCTCCCGGGCTTACCCTCGAGCTTCCCGCTCCGCTCACCGACGGCGTCCCCATGGTCGAGCTTGCCAACCGTCCCGACGTGCGCGCTGCCGAGCGTGCGGTTGCCGTGGCCTACTACGCCACCAACTCGGCCCGTGCCGCATTTTACCCCTCGCTCAACCTCTCGGCTCAGCTCGGCTTCACCAACTCGATGGGCGGCATGATCCACAATCCTGCCGTGTGGTTCACCCAGCTTGCCGCACAGCTCACTGCGCCGCTCTTCTCGCGCGGTCAGAACATCGCCCGCCTCAAAGCCACCAAAGCTCAGCAGGAGCAGTCGCTCAACACCTTCAGCTACACTCTCATGAATGCAGCTTCGCAGGTTCACAACGCCATCGACTCCTATGAGCGCAACACCGACAAGGCGCAGTGGCTTGCCCGTCAGGTCGAGGCATGGAACCGTTCGGTCGAGGCCACAACCGAGCTTTTCAAGTACACGAGCACGACCACTTACCTTGAGCTTCTCACAGCTCAGAGCGGGCTTCTTTCAGCCCGCATGGGAGCCATAAGCTGCGATCTGGCCCGCACTCAGGCCGTCATAAGCCTCTACCAGTCGCTCGGCGGCGGTGGCATCGTTAGCCAACAGTAAATTCTGATACCCTAAAAAACTTCCCGTTATGATTTCCCCACTTGCCCACGTTGATCCGGCCGCCAAGATCGGCGCCAACGTAACAATCCATCCGTTTGCCTACATCGAAGCCGACGTGGAGATCGGCGACGGCTGCGAGATCAAACCTTATGTCAGCATCCTCAACGGCACGCGCATGGGGAGCGGCAACAAAGTTTATCAGGGAGCCGTCATAGGCGCCACGCCGCAGGACTTCCGCTGGAAAGGTGAGAAGACCTACTGCTACATCGGCAACAACAACGTCATCCGTGAGCATGTGATCATCAACCTCGGCATTAACCCCACCGGTGGCACCCACATCGCCGATGAAAACTTCATCATGGCCAATGTCCACCTCGGGCATGACTGCACCATAGGTTCGCATTGCGTGCTCGGCAACGGCGTCACCTTCGGCGGAAGCGTGAAAGTCGGTGACTACGTCATCCTTTCCAGCAACTCCATCATGCACGAGGGGTCGCACGTAGGCGACTGGGTGCTTGTCAAGGGCGGATGCCGCATATCGGGCAACGTTCCCCCTTACGTCATCGTGGCTCACAACCCCGTCAGCTACTTCGGTGTCAACGCCTATGTGATGAAAAAGGGAGGCTTCGATGCCGATACAATCGACGATATTGCCAAAGCTTACCGTCATGTTTACCAGAGCGGAACCTCGGTGTTCAACGCGCTCAAGCGCATTGAGGACGACGTGAAGGCAGGAGAGTACCGCGACAAGATCATCGACTTCGTGCGCGCCCACAACCTCCAGATCGTCGCCGTTCCCATCGACCTCGAGTGACCCGCGCAAGCGCGACACCCCATCACACCATCCAGCCCCATGCCGTGCCACCCACAGCATGGGGCTGAATAATGTTTAGTATGGCCTAAATAGGTGTTCCCC
>CAYSKE010000202.1:0-2604 GCA_964431465.1 uncultured Muribaculaceae bacterium
CTCCCCACCATCCGTCCCCTCCGCGTGCTCCGAGATCTCCGAGTCCTCCGAGTTCTCAGCGTCCGCCCCAGAGTAGGGACGCACGGCTCGTGCGTCCTCCTGATTATCAGCGCGCAAAGCGCGCCCGGCTACCCCCCTGTCACACCGCCGCATCAAATCCGGCGGCACGCACGGCTGCGATAACCTCCTCGGGGCTATGCTCCCCCTCCACAGTAGCCTTACCGGTCGACAGATTCACCTCGACCTGCTTCACGCCGTTCACGCCGCTGATGCTCTTGGTCACCGTAGCCTGGCAATGCGGGCAGTTCATCCCCGTGATTACATATTCTTTAGTCATATTTCCTGTAATTTTATTTGTTTTGATATTTCTCTTTACAAACGCGGCAATCAACAGCACCACAAGCACCACCGAGCATATCGTGGAGAAAGTGCTGAATTCATGCCCGTGGTGGCACGCAGCCCCCATGCCGTCGATCGCAAACCACCCCTTGGGCAGCACATAATCGATCAGCAACCCGAAAGCCATAGCCCCCGCGATAATCGAGAGCAGATAGATCGCGGCGGCCTTGCGCCCCATCTCCCGGGATATAAGCGTGAACGACGCGAAATTGGCCGCCGGACCCGCCATGAGCAGCACGAGCGCCGTGCCGGGAGAGAGCCCTTTAAGCACGAGCGACATAGCGATAGGTATCGACCCCGTCGCGCACACATACATCGGTATGGCGATCACAAGCACAGCGATCATCGACAGGATCGGGTTGCGCCCCAGCACCGCAAAGAAATCGGCGGGGACATACACCGTGATGATCGCCGCGATGATCAGGCCGGCCACAAGCCAGCCGCCGATGCTCGACACGAGATCGACAAAGCCATATTTCAGAGCCGACACGCATTTCCCCGCGAAACTTGCCGGACGCTCCTCGTCGACAGCAACGCCGCAGGCTGCCGCCGTCGCATCCTTCTCAACGTCGGCCTTACCGACCGCCATGCCGCCGAATATCGCGGTGAAAAGCGCCGCAACGGGGCGCACGACCGCAAACGCCGGCCCAAGCAGCGACCACGTGGCGGCAATGCTGTCGACACCCGTCTGAGGCGTAGCCACAAGAAACGACGTGGCCGCCGCGCGCGACGCACCGTTGCGCCTCATGGCAATCGCCGTCGGAAGCACCCCGCAGGAGCAGAGCGGCAGCGGCACGCCGATCATAGACGATTTCACCACCGCTTTCCATCCCGAGCCCGAGAGATGCCTTGCAAACGTGCGCTGCGGGATAAACGCGTGCATCACACCCGCTATGAAGAAGCCCAGCAGGATGTAAGGCGACATCTCGTTGAGCATGAATAAAAGTGAGTTCAATAGTTCCATAACAATCCTTTTTGTTAGTGTAAATATAGCCATATCGTATTGTAGATGTCACTCCACAACATCTAAAAAAACTAAACGAAACCGCTGTATGCAATCAGGTTGCAGTTTCGCCATTCAAAACTATTTCGTAACTTTGAAAGACAAAGCTACCACGCCCGTCCAACCGGTCTCCGAGTCCTCTGAGTCCTCCGAGTCCTCTGAGTGCGTCCGGTGCGTCCGCCCCCCAGAGTAGGGACGCACGGCTCGTGCGTCCTATCTCCCACATGCTTCCCCCATCCCGTCCATTCCAAAATCCCACTCATGCACCACACTGCTGCCGAAATACTGGAAAATGCCGATATAAAGCCCACCCCCAACCGCATCCTCGTCGCCCGCGCGCTGCTTGCCGCACAATCCCCCCGGAGTCTTCTTGAGCTCGAGAAGGATTTGCAGACACTCGACCGCTCGAGCATCTCGCGCGTGCTTGCGCTGCTGCTTGAGCATGGTGCCGTACATGCCATGGAAGATGGCCGCGGTATCACCAAATACGAGATTTGCCACAGCGACCGGCATTGCTCCGTCGCCGACATGCACCCCCACTTCTACTGCGAGAAATGCAACCGCGTCTTCTGCTTCGAGGACATCAATGCACCCGAGATCAACATTCCCGACGAGTTTCTTGTGCGCTCCGTCAATTTCATGTTCAAGGGCATCTGTCCCGACTGCCGTAAAGCGCAATAACCCCGCCTGCACCACCTCCATGAAAAAACTGCTTATCGCATCTCTGCTGATGCTCCTCTCCGCCGCTCCGGTGGCATGGGCGATCGCTCCCGACAGCAATTTTCATCCCACCTACGCCGGCGACGTCGAAGCAGGTCACACCTTCCTGTGGCACCGGTTCCTCAGAACCACCTCGGGAATTGTCACCCTCACCACTACCCACGGCCTCAACCTCACCCCCAACGTTTTCGCTGGGGCAGGCACAGGAGCGTGGCTTCTCTACTACAGCGGCGGCGCCACACTCATCTACCCCCTCTATGCCGACGTGAAGCTGCAGTTACCGCGCCATCGGTTCTCCCCCTTTCTCGACTTCAAAGCCGGCTACCTTATCAACGGACATTCCGCCTTTCTCGCACCCGGCGTAGGCTACCGCTTTGCCCTCACCCACACCAAAGGCATCTCCCTCTCCCTTGCCACCTCTTACATCACCGCCACCCACCGCTTCGACGGCCTCAACCTCCGCCTCGCCTTCCACTTCTGAT
>CAYSKE010000203.1:0-2574 GCA_964431465.1 uncultured Muribaculaceae bacterium
GGAAACAATCATGACACACCCTTATCAGTGAGTGGCGGCATACCATTTCGTGTTCGTTTTGTCGGCTGCCCTGTGGCTGATGCTTGGATCAGAGGTTGTTATGCCTGAATAGCGGTCAAGTTTCAGAGGTCCGCGGCTTGCAGTAAAAAATCGCTCGGTATTTGTCTTAAAGGGAATCAGCTGTTGCAGCTTCGTTTCAAACTCCATGACGAGTTCCTCAGGCGCATCGTCTTGTTCGGTAAGCACTTTCACATAGTCGCCGAAATCATAAAAAATGGTAGGGGAGTACCCGTCTAAATTCTGGATCTTACCAAGCTGATCCTCATCAAAATCACACCATTCATTTATTCTTTTCATCACAGCCGCCATATCCTCGATGTGCGACAGATCGGTCACCGACAGCGTTCCGCAAGGCATCGCCGTATAGTTGGAGTAGAACTTATAGAAATCCTCGCACACAGCCCCATAATCAGGAATCCCGAGCAAATGCCGCCCCATAGTGGAATATGGCATTCCGTAGGCCATCACTTCGCAGGTCGATGCAATGAGATAATCCGCAACATCCTTCAATTCGTATGCCACTTCGATCGACGACATATAGCAGTCATCAAAAAGGATATATTCCATCCTCACACCGCACTCCTCTATCGCACCCGAGAGAGTGGAAATATCAGTCTGGTATTCACTGGTTGTTCCACCGAAATACCGGGTCAGCAGTGTCCCGCTGTAATCCCAGTGATTCATCTCCTCACCACGCGCGCTCTTTCCGGCATTTACCGGAAGCCACCCCATGCCGTGACAACCTATTATCATTGAATACCGCTTTGCCGGAGCATAATCCATTACGTCATCAAGAATACCGGCGATTCCTTCTTTTGTCGTAAAAGCCGGATTGGTGTAAGTTTTCACATCGGTGCGCACGCAGCGTCCTTGCTCATATTTTATTTCGAAAAGCGATGCTTCTGTCGCGCTTTCCGACATGAACACCATCACACGTTCATCGGTCAATCCTCCCATTTCGGCTATGCACGCCTCCATATCACTGATGTTCTGGTAGAAATAGGTCGTAAGATTTGATGACCACGGCAGATACATCAGCAATGTTTTCTCGTTCCGCACCTCATCGGGCAGAGGCTCATCGCCATTGCTGCACGACGAGAGCAATACAACAGCCGATAGAAGTGATATTATATAGCGTTTTATATCCATGTGCTTCATTACATCCCGCAGCGCTTGCAGTGGAGAATTTATCCGCTAAGATAAGCAATATTTCTCTCAGGCATAAGCATCGTTATAGCTTTTTTAGAACCTGTATTGCACCGAAGCGATGATGTTGCGCCGCCGTATGCCGAAACGGTATTCCGAGCGCGACAATGTTCCATAGGTCACATACTCATACGCGCGTCGATCAAGAAGATTTGTTGCCGTCAGCGACAATCTTGTCCGACCGCTCGCTTGCCACACCGCTGCCGCATCCAGTAAAACCATATTGGCGATGTTTCCTTCCGAAAAGCGGGTAAGATAGTGATCTGCACCTATTGTCAGTTGAACCTTGTCAGTTGGAAGCACTGTTGCCGAGAGATTTTGTTTACAGGTATGCGTTTTATTCGATTCACCGTTTATCGTCAGATTAGAGTAATGGTAAACAGCCTCATAGTCCACCGACAGGCATCGCACTATGCTGCCGCGCAGATACGGCTTTATTTCATAGTTCACCAGCCGATAGGGGATTACCTCATAGTTGCGCATCGACGATGCCGTCAAGGTCGTCGCGCTCAGGTTGCATCCCACCACCATCTTGCTGCGTCCCAATCCTTTGCTTATGTCGCCGCTGAACTGCCATGTGTGGTTTCTTGAAAGCTTGTCGGCATAAGTCGCTACAATTAGGTCATCTATAAAGATCTGGCTTGCCATCATCGCGCTGCTTTGAAATCCATAATTTGCCGTTGCGTTCACAAACAATGATTTCAGCGGATTACGGTAGCGGTAGGATAGCGACGCATCAAGGCCGCTGCTGTATTTGCCGGAATTATAGCCGATAAAAAGATTGCGGTAATCCTCCAGCACGGGCACAGTGATATTCATATAAGCCCGTGGCGATGTGAGCGCGTAGGCCACCGTCCCCGACAGCTCCGATTTGGCCGTAAGTTGCCGCCTTACGTTCAGCCGTGGCATGATGTTTAAGTAGTCATGTTGCCCGTTGACCGAGTAGTGCATCCATTTCAGCGGGATCTGCAGCGAGCCTTTCCATCCGTTGCGGTCATAGTCGATTTGTGGCGTGGCATATAGATCAGATAGGAAACAGTTGTAAATCCCGGCGTTGTCCATCGGTGCGCCGAGCCCTGTCAGCCCCATGTTCATCCTGTGATAATTCAGATCAATCCCCGAAGCCAGATAAAACTTCCAGAACCGTGTCAATCTGCCCGATTTCACCTCGGTGGTCGACCGTACATCAGTGCTTCCGATGCTCTGCACGGCATTTTCATTACCGGCCACAACCAATCGGTCGGGACGCCGTTCCACCACGTTGCGCGACATGAGGGTGAACACTTTGCTCTCATTGCGTTTCACGAG
>CAYSKE010000204.1:0-2521 GCA_964431465.1 uncultured Muribaculaceae bacterium
AGAAACTCTCTTTGCAGGAGTTCTTTGTTGCGGCGCAGAATGTTGAGCCGGGCAGCCGCCTCTACAACGACATCTTCGAGACCGCCGTGCGCATGTACCCCGAGAGCGAGATTGCCAACCTCAACGCAGCTAATGCAGCAATGGATCGAGGCGACTACGACTCCGCAGCGCGCTATCTCGCCAAAGCCGGCGACGACCCCACAGCCATCTATGCTGCCGGCATCCTCGCCGCTCTCCGTGGTGACTACAAGCTCGCCCGCGAGGAGTTCACCACTGCCGCACGCCTCCGCGTGGCCGACGCTCCCGCAGCTCTCGAGCAACTCGACAAAATGGGTAAATAAGCAATAACCAATCGAAAAAACGATACACACATATATCTTTATGAAAAAACTAAAGACTCTGCTTTGCGGACTGTTTGCAGCAGCAATGATCACCGGCTGCTCACAGGATGTGATATCCGGTCAGGATCCGGAAACTCCCGTTGAAGGGAATGAGACCGACGAGTTCTTCGCCGAGCTCGATTTCCTCATGCCCAACGGAAAACTCGACTCACGAAGCACAACCGTTGATCCTGGCAACAACTATGGCCCCTCAGCGTCGAGCAGCGGCACCGAGGTTGGCAAAGACTATGAAAACCAAGTAAACAGCGCGCTCATCATACTCGCAAAATATGCTCCCGGCAACGATGCCGAGAACTATGGCTTCATCACAGCTACCGAGGTGAAATCCAACCGCATCTCCTCGATCCGCGTCAACAACGAGGACGGCTACCGCGCTCTGGGACGCATACAGCGCACCGCAATCTATGAGCTCTACGAGGATCTCGGAGACCTCACCGAAGCACCCCTCGTATATGTGTTTGTATTCTGCAACCCCACAAAGCATCTTCTTGACCTTTGCACAGGCCCCGTCACCTATGGCAACACCGACTGGATCGAGTGGGTATGCGACGTGAAGCAGGGCGTGAGCGGTGTGACCGACGAGAACCGCAGCATCTGGGCTCCCGGATCATTCCTGATGAACAACGTGCGCCCCACCACACGCGCCCTCCCCATCAAGGTTAACGACTGGGAGAACTTCAACAGTTCGGAAAAACCATTCCATCTCTCCGACGACAACTCCACCGAAGCCAATCCCACACTCCCCGACAACTCCACACTCCGCAACTCTGAGCGTGGTGCCGTGCGCGTGGAGCGTTCGGTTGCCCGTTTCGACTTCAAGGACGGCAGCAAGAAATACGATGCCAAGGCAAAAGAATACACCAACGAGCCCAACAACAACACTTACGACGTACTTTTCCACCGTCACAACAATGTGGTTCAGAACGGTACCAACGGCACCGATTATGAGCCGCTGGTAAAAGTTGAGCTTCAGCGCATGTGCCTTGTCAACATGTGCAACGAGTTCTACTATCTTAAGCGCGTGTCCAACAAAGGCATGAACCTGACCTCTTCACTCACCCGTCCTGCAGGATGGCGTCTTTGCGGATCTGAAAAGCCCTTCACTATCGTCAACGGTCAGGCAGCCGAAGATGGCAACTATGTTGTCGGCCCCTATGCGCTCTACTTCCTGAGCGGAGTCACCGAGTCATTCTCCACCTACTTCAACTACCCCTTCTTTGAGGAGGACGGCACATTCAACAACTCCACCATGGCATCCGACCAGTGGGATGTATATGCTATCAGCGACGTGCTCAAAAATGGCACATCCGACGACTATAACAACAAACACGACTACAAGATCTGGCGCTACGTAACCGAGAACGTCATCCCCGCCGGCCCTGAGAAGCAGGTGAACGGCATCTCGACCGGCGTCGTGTTCAAGGGGCGTCTGCTTGGCGGCGACTATGCTGAGAGCGACAACCTTGCCAGCGCCGAGAAATCATGGGAAAGCGACTTCCACAAAAACCTCGCCCGCTGTCTTGATGGTAAGAGCTTTGATCTCTTCGGCACAGCTCATGAGCCGATCAACGGCAGTGCTACCCACGACCCGATGCTCTACTACATCGACAGCCACCTCTACATGTCATGGGAGCACCTCCGTCAGGCTGCTATTCAGGCTGCAGTCACAATCATCGGCGGCACACCGGTAATCAATCGCTCCAACAGCCTCTACCGTGCCGTATTTGGCGAAGGCCCCATCCCTACCGGCATGGAGCTGTATGTCGACGACGATGCCTCCAAGCCCCTCAAAATCACCGATCCGATGTGGACTGACGATCCCGCAGGTGCAAAAGAGAAGAGTGAGAAATCAGCCGACTACGCATGGCAGGTATGGGTCAACGCCGGTCGTCCCGTCAGCGAGATCGGTCAGACCGTTCCGGCATCATTCGCCAATATGCGTGACGTGATGACCAACACCTCAGGCATCACCCTCTACCAGAGCAGCACCGACGACGGAGTGCCCGGTTACTATTGCTATTATTACTACTGGAACCGTCACAACGACAACGGTATCGACGGCGTTATGGGTCCGATGGAGTTTGATGTGGTGCGCAACAACGTCTACAAGCTCTCGGTCG
>CAYSKE010000205.1:0-2517 GCA_964431465.1 uncultured Muribaculaceae bacterium
GCACGTGGCGCAACCGCCGGCGGTCTTCCTTGTTTTCAAGCACGCCGTTGCGTATGTAGCTCATCGGCTCAAACACACTGCGGTGGTTCTTTTCGGGGGCGAGGAATTTCAGCGAGGGTTCATTCGGGATCTCCACATTCACACTCATTCGGTCGGCATACAGCCCTGCCTGTGTCACCAGTTCACGCGACGCCCCGGGGATGCTTTTCAGGTGGATATAGCCGTTGAACCGGTGAGTCTCACGCAGCTCTTTAGCCACACGCACAAGCCGCTCCATGGTGTAGTCGGGATTACGCACCACACCCGAACTGAGGAAAAGCCCCTCGATGTAGTTGCGGCGGTAGAACTCCATGGTAATGTTCACAAGCTCGGTCACCGACAGCGTAGCACGCGGGATGTCGTTGGAGCGGCGGTTGATGCAGTAGGCGCAGTCATATATGCAGTAGTTGGTGAGCATCACTTTCAGCAACGCTATGCAACGCCCGTCATCGGCAAAGCTGTGGCATATCCCCACGCCTCCTACGGTGTTGCCGACACCCGTGCCGTCATTGCGGCGCACTGTGCCGCTCGAGGAGCACGACACATCATATTTTGCTGCAGAGGCAAGAGTTTTCAACCGTTCGAGAGCCGATTCTGTCATAGTGGATTCCTGTGTTTGATGCAAAAATAACGCATAGAGAGGGCACAAAACGACCCCTGCGATGTTAAAAGATATTTATCAAAGTAAGTCACTCCGGCAGCTTTTTTATCAGTCTCAGGTGATTTCGCAGGGTTTCATGCGGTAAGTTAGGGAAAGTTGGCTATTTTTGTAATACGACAAAATAATTATCCAATCCACACCACATTTAAGTTTATATTTATGAAAAGATTTCTCATGCCGATGCTGGCACTGGCTCTTTCGGTGCTTCCCTCAACAGGGACGGAAAAAGAGCCGGTGGATTTTGTGAATCCATATATCGGCAACATCAGCCATCTGCTTGTGCCTACGTTTGCCACCATACAGTTGCCTCACAGCATGATGCGCATATATCCCGCGCGGCAGGACTACACTACCGAACGCATGAGCGGCCTGCCGGTGATCGTGACCAACCACCGCGAGCGATCGGCATTCAGCATCTCACCCTTTCAGTCGACTCCGCTGCAACCTGTAGCCTCACTGACGTGGGATCAGGAGAAACTCACCCCCTACTCATGGGATGTGGAGCTTGACGACAACACAATGCGCGCGCAGCTTGCCGTGGAGCATCAGAGTGCCATCTACGAGCTATCGTTCTACGACACCACCCGACCTGTGTATCTCACCATCAACTCAGCCAACGGCGAGATGTGGGAGCAGGAGGGGAAAATCATGGGATATCAGTCGCTCGACCGGCGCACAAAAGTGTACCTCGCGATCGAGCTCGCCGAAAAGCCCTCGAAAACCGGCGTGCTTGAAGATGGGAAAATCAGCACTGCCACCCATGCCGAAGGACGCAACGCCTGCATCGCGGTGGAATATCCTGCAGGAACAGCAAAGGTGGATCTGCGTTACGGTGTATCGTTTATCAGCGCTGAACAAGCCTTGAAAAATCTGCAACGTGAGCAGCCGGGAGCATTCGACCGCGAGGGTGTGGCCCGAGCCGGACGTGAGGAATGGAACAAGACGCTCTCCAACATCATGGTGAAGGGTGGCACCGACGATCAGAAAACGGTGCTCTACACCTCCTACTACCGCACGTTTGAGCGTCCGGTATGCCTGAGCGAGGATGGACGCTATTACAGTGCTTTCGACGGTAAGGTGCATGACGACGATGGTCATCAGTTCTATTCCGACGACTGGATATGGGACACTTACCGTGCAGCCCACCCCCTGCGGGCACTCATCGACCCGGCCAAGGAGGAGGACATCATCGAGTCATATCTGCGCATGGCTGAGCAGATGGGGACGGAGTGGATGCCAACTTTCCCCGAGATCACCGGCGACACACGCCGCATGAACTCGAACCACGGCGTGGCTATGGTGGCCGACGCTCTCTATAAGGGGCTGAACGTGGATGCCGAGCGCGCCTATCTCTACTGCCGCAAAGGTATCGAGGAGAAGACACTTGCCCCGTGGAGCGGAAAACCGGCAAGCGGAATAGATGAGTTTTACAAGGCTCACGGCTACATCCCGGCTCTGCGCGACGGGGAGGAGGAGACTGATCCTGCCGTGACGGGATTTGAAAAGCGCCAGCCTATCGCGGTGACCCTCGGCACGGCCTACGACCAATGGTGCCTGAGCCGCATAGCCTCCTATCTCGGGAAAAAGGATGAAGCTGACAAATATCTCGACCTCAGCTACAATTACCGCACCGTGTGGAATCCCGAAACAAAATTCTTCCACCCCAAAGACAAGGAGGGTAATTTCATCGAGCCGTTCGACTACCGTTTCGGCGGTGGAATCGGTGCCCGTGAAGCCTACGATGAAAACAACGGCTGGACCTATCGCTGGGACGTGCAGCACAATTTCGCCGACCTCTGCGACCTCATGGGAGGACG
>CAYSKE010000206.1:0-2496 GCA_964431465.1 uncultured Muribaculaceae bacterium
GAAGAAGTCGGCGTAGCGTATCGCCTCGGTATTGAATGCCGAGAATAGGCCGCCGAAGTGGTTGACCTGGTAGATCGGCACATTGTCAAGCATATACAGGTTCTCATCCGACTCGCCTCCGTGCACGTGCATCCCCGCCAGACCGTCGGTGCCGGCCGACACTCCCGGCAATGACTGCATGGCGCGGATCACGTCGGGCTCGCCAAGGAATGATGGCGATTTCTTGATCTGGTCGGCAGTGACTTTTCTTGCCCCGATTTCGGGATGCTCCACCTCGTCTCTTTCCAGGCGCGACATTATCGTCACCTCCGGCAGTGTGGCTTCCCGCTCGATCATGGCTTTGACCGGTTTTTGTACAGTTTTGACAGGCTTGCGGCGGCGGAAGAGGATGATGTCGTTTCCCTTCACCTTGTAGTCGATATCGGATGAGCCGAACATCAGTCCGAGCACTTTTTTCAGCGGTTTGGAGTCAGCCTCGGCCGTCACGGTCAGTCCGTCGAGCAGCCCCGCCTCCATCACGTAATTCTTGCCGGCTTGTGTCGCCACGTCGCGCAACGCCTCGAGCGCATCGCGTCCGGTGGCGTGTATCGTCACGCCGCGTGCCGCGAGGCTTATGGTGCAGAATATGGCGATAGCCAGTGTCGCAATCCGTCTCATAGCGATTTGATAGTCAGGTGTGTGCCGAGGATATCGTTGATGGCTTCCAGCAGATCGGCCGCATTTCCTTCGTAGCGCAGGGTGAGGCGTATATCCTTGTTCTTCTCGCTCATACCTTCAACCTTGATGCCGTAGGTCGACTCGATTTTTTCAACGACGGTGGCCAGCGGTGCATCGCTGAAGTCGATGACCTTGACAGCATCAGGTGTGGCGGGTAGGGGAGTGGCCGTAGCTGCCGGCACGGGGCGCTCTTCCTTCGGAGTATCAGTGCCGATGGTGTTGATCAGTATTGCCGCGGTGCTTCCCAATGCAAGCACGATGGCTGCCGAAGCGGCAATGCGCAGATACAGGCGGCGTGCTGTGCCTCGTCCTATCCCGAGCCGCTTCCATGCGGCCGATGTCGAGAATGTGTCGTGGCGGTAGTGTCGCACCACGAATTCCAGATCCTTGTCTTTCATATCAGAAGTCAATGCCTAAGCGGAATGAGAAATATGCTTTTGCCTTGTGGCGGCTCCCGGTGCCGGTCATGACAAAGTAGCCCTCGGGGTCGATGGAGATGTCGTAGGTATAGACCTTATAGCCGATGACGGAGAGGCCTACACCAAGATTTATGCCCACTTTCCTTCCCCAGTTGAACCGGTAGCCCAGCGTGGGGGAGAAGTAGATGCCACCGCTGTCGGTAGCATTGTAGCCTAAGCGGAGGTCGCCGTAAGGAGTGAAGCGGCCGAACTTCTGGTCGGTGCGCACGTCGATGAACAGCGGTACAAGCGTGTCGATGAATCTCGAGCAGTGTTCCACCGCCAGGCCGGCGCCAAGATAGAAGTTGGGGTTGAACTGGTAGCCGTGGGATGTGGCTCCCCCGGTGTAGAAGCCGCTCAGCGACAGCCGGTCGTCGAATTTGTAGGAAGTGACGCTGTTGCTCCACTCGATGAAACCGCGGTAGCCGCGCTCGGGCTGCCTGGCCTGCACGCTGAGCGCGCAGGCGGCAATGGTCAGAATTGCAAGTAGTTTTTTCATTGTGATGTTGGTCTTTTTGCCCCTATGACGCGGAATGTCGGAAAAAAGACTATCCGGAAATGAATTTTTTTACAAAAATGGCAGAAAAAACACTTTGCGTCCGTCTGAAAGCTCTTCGCGCAGTCTCGAAAAGGCTTTGGCCATGTGGTTTCTGACGGTGTTGACCGATATGCTGAGCTCCTCGGCGATAGCCTCGTTGGAAAGACCGTCGCGCTTGCTCATCAGGAACACTTCGCGGCAGGTGGCCGGCAGCCTGTCGATCGCGCGCCAGATGCGGGCATCGCGCTCCGACGTGTCGATCGACTCTTCCTCGACATCGCCCACAGCTTCAAGTGTCACTTTTGTCATATTGTCGCGCTGACGTACGTGGTCGATAGCACCGTTGCGCACGCTCCGGTACATGAAGGCCTTGAAATTATCCGGATTTTCTCCGGCTTCTATCCGCTGCCATGCGCGCATGAAGGCTTCCTGTACGACGTCGGCCGCCGTATCGGTGTCATCCACAATCCTGAGTGCATACATGCAGAGGGGCAGGTGGAGCCTTTTGAATTGCCGTTCAAAGTCGGAAACAGTCATGGCGGCAAAGGTAGCTATTATTTTTTGAAAAATTGCCGCCATAGGGCGGTAGTCTCGTGGATAATTGCTATCTTTGAGGCTGATTATACTTTCGTGAACGCATTACAACGATTCATAGCATGAACGAGGAGGCTATCAGTCAACTGTATCTCAAGGATACGGCGTTTCAGAACCTGATGCAGAGGCGCATTTTCAATGTGCTGCTCATCGCGTCGCCCTACGATGCCTTTATGATGGAGGAGGACG
>CAYSKE010000207.1:0-2456 GCA_964431465.1 uncultured Muribaculaceae bacterium
CGGGATGGGTGGCGGTGAGGTGGTAGGCATCAGCCGAAAGACCGCCTCCGGCAACCTCGGCATAGATCTTTGCTCCACGAGCCTTTGCATGCTCAAGCTCCTCAAGAACGAGGATAACCGAGCCCTCGCCGATCACGAAACCGTCACGGCTCTTGCTGAAGGGACGCGAAGCTGTCTCGGGGCTGTCGTTGCGGGTGGAAAGAGCGTGCATGGCATTGAAGCCGCCTACACCGGCAGGGAAGATAGCAGCCTCGGCACCACCGGTGACAATAGCATCGGCCTTGCCAAGACGAATGAGGTCAAACGCGCTTATAATAGCGTTATTGGAAGAAGCGCAAGCCGAAACGGTGCCGAAGTTGGGCCCGTGGAAACCATACTGCATTGAGATGTGACCCGAAGCAATGTCAGCAATCATCTTGGGGATGAAGAACGGATTGTACTTCGGTCCTTTATCAGCATTAAGGGCATAGTAGCCAGCTTCTTCCTCGAAAGTGTGAAGACCACCGATTCCGGCAGCCACGATAACACCCACACGATCTTTGTTGAGGTTTGCGGCCTCTTCGATCCCTGAGTCTTTCACGGCCTGCTCAGCAGCCACGAGAGCATACTGTGCATACAGATCGAGAGTGCGCGCTTTTTTCCGGTCGAAGTGAGCGGAAGGGTCAAAGTTCTTAACCTCGCATGCAAACTGTGTCTTGAACTTTGAAGCGTCAAAATGGGTAATAGGTCCAGCACCGCTGACACCGGCAACAGCATTCTGCCAAGTGGTCTCAACGTCGTTGCCAAGCGGGGTGACAGCGCCCATGCCAGTCACGACAACTCTTTTTAGATCCATTGAAAACGATGGTAAGTTGGGGGTAATAAAATAATATTATTTTCACCTTTGCGGTTCGCCATAAAAGACCACAGCCTTGCGTGGCATGGTAGCGTGATGGCAATAAGGTGGTAGAAAACAAAAAAGAACCGCCGGGTTAATGCGAATCTCCCCGGCGGACTTGTGAGTGGTCGGGATTATGCGTTGTGAGCCTCGATGTAGCTGATGGCGTCACCAACGGTCTGAATCTTCTGAGCCTCGTCGTCGGGGATAGTGATGTTGAACTCCTTTTCGAGTTCCATGATGAGCTCTACTGTGTCAAGGCTGTCGGCACCGAGGTCGGTAGTGAAGACAGCGCCTTCTGTAACCTGGTTCTCGTCAACGCCGAGCTTGTCGACGATGAGGGCCTTTACGCGAGGTGCAATTTCTGACATAACTTTAATTTTTTTGATTTTTGATTGTCTTTTTTCGCGGTGCAAAGTTAAACAAAAATTTAATACCAAAAAAATCAGCGGTCTAAAAATGACAAAATTTTGATTTACTTGTGTGAAATAGGCTAATTACCGCTCAAGGAAGCGCGCAGGAGGCCTGCGGAGTCCAGTAGGGATAAGTGATCTCGTGCAGAAACAGTGGCTCGGGAGGCATGGATGTGCCTGCGGCACAGCGGTCGAGCCGCGCGGCTATGTCGAGCACATCGGCCGGGGCGATCTTGTGGCGGCCGACGTCGGCAAGAGTCCCCATGACCGCACGCACCATATTGCGGAGGAAGCGGTCGGCTTTGATTTCCAGAAAGTAACGTGTGCCGCTCTCATCGCCCTCGACGCGCCTGATGCGGGCAAGATCAAGACGACAGATGTTGGTGCGGGCATCGGAATGGAGCTTGGCAAACGAAGTGAAGTCACTGACTCCGAGCAGCAGACGGCCAGCCTCGTTCATCGCGTCGATGTCGAGCGTGGCTGGAGCGCGCCAGCTCAACGGCTCAAGGAATGGGGTGCGCGAGGTGTGGAAATAATAGCGGTAGGTGCGTGATGTGGCGTCGAAACGGGCATGAGCATCGTCGGCAACCGGCGTGATACCGAAAACGGTGACGGCACGAGGATCGGCGATGCCGTTGAGCGAGGTGATGAAGCGCTCCCGGTCGGGAATGTCGGTGGCGGTGTCGAAATGGGCCACCATCATCGAGGCATTGACCCCGGCATCGGTGCGTCCGGCTCCGGTGAGCGGCGTGGGGCAACGCAACAACTTGCCGAGAGCATCCTCAAGGATACCCTGCACCGTGCGCACTCCGCCGGGCTGCACCTGCCACCCGCTGAAGCCGCTCCCCCGATAGGCCAACTGCATGAACCAGCGCATCGCTCTGAGATCAGTCGCGCTCCAGATATGTGTAGCCGTAGAGTCCCGAACGGTAGTTGCCGAGGAACTCACGCCCCTCCTTGGGAGTGATCGTGCCGGCTTTCATGCACGCGGTAACCCATGTCTCGACGTTGCGCACGAGTTTTTTGGGATTATACTGCACATAGTCGAGCACCTCGGCAACGGTCTCACCGTCGATGACCTGATCGATCTCATAGCGGTCTTTGTAGACGCTGATATGCACGGCGTTGGTGTCGCCAAAGAGGTTGTGCATGTCGCCGAGAATCTC
>CAYSKE010000208.1:0-2340 GCA_964431465.1 uncultured Muribaculaceae bacterium
GGATAACCCTCACCATGCTCGACCACCGCACCGGCAAGACGGAAATGCGTCTCGACCTGGTTGGCGATGTCATATTTGCGCGACTCCACCGAGCTGCGCTGTGAGGTTGTCACCACGATCTTGTTATCCTCGCGCATCTTCACCGACGCGAGATTGGTCGACGTCTCCACCAGTCCCTCAAGATCGCGGCTCATCGAAATCACCCCGTGGGGAGCTGAGTAGATGGCGCTGATAGCGTTGGCCGCCGTGGTAGAGTCCACGCTGAAGTCGGGAGCGTCCACCGAAGTCAGTTCGAGCTTCATCGTCGTCTCAAGACCCTTGTACTCGTTCTCGATGTCGGCGACGTAGTTGTTGAATGCAATGCGTATATCCTCCTTGTGCGAAGTGTGGACGCCAAACACAGCGTGAGCGGCGCGCGGGATAGCGTTGCGCAGATTGCCGCCGTCGATTTCGGTCAGAGCCAATTCATGCTTCTGCTGCAGGTTCCACAGGAAGCGGGCAAGCACCTTGTTGGCGTTGGCGTGACCGAGGTGGATGTCGCCACCCGAGTGTCCGCCGAGACCACCCGACACCTCAACCTTGAAATAGTGGAAATCTGCGGGAGCAACCGAGCGGTTGTAGTTGAAAGTGCACACCGTGTCGATGCCGCCGGCGCAACCCACAAAGATCTCTGCGTCATCCTCCGAGTCGAGGTTCAGTAGGATCGAGCCCGAAATCATGCTCTTGTCGAGGTTGAAGGCACCGGTCATGCCGGTCTCCTCATCCACCGTCACGAGCACCTCAAGCGGGCCATGCACCAGATCAGGATCGATCATCGCTGCCAGCGAGGCGGCCACGCCTATGCCGTTGTCGGCACCCAGAGTCGTGCCGTCAGCTTTCACCCAGTCACCGTCCACGATCGTGCGGATCGGGGTGTTCTCAAAGTCAAAACTCTTGTCGTTGCTCTCGCACACCATGTCCATGTGACCCTGCATGATCACTGTCGGAGCATCCTCATGACCCGGAGTGGCGGGCTTCTTGATCACGACATTACCGATTTCATCAACCTTGCACTCCAGATTATGTTTCTTGGCAAAGTCAACGAGATACTGACGAATTTTCTCCTCCTTCTTTGAGGGACGCGGCACCTTGGTGATCTCATCAAAAATCGTGAAGACTGCCTGCGGCTGAAGATCTTTTACTTCCATGACGGGGAATTTATATATTTCCGGTTAATTTTGTTTGAGCAGTGTTATATTAAGTTAAAACCTGTCGGTTCACGCACACTAAGTTACAAAATAAAAAGGCATCACTGCAAAAAATATAGGTATCTTTCTTATATTTGCACCACAAAAATCGGCGCAGTGCCATGAAAACCCTGCTTTTCACTATAATTCTGCTCATTTTCGCCTTGCTCATGCTCGGTGTGAAGGTGCTGTTTGTGAAAGGAGGGCGGTTTCCGCAACACCACGGTCATCATCATCACGCACCCCGTCGGTAAAACTCATTAACACGAATATCAAATTCAACCATTGAACTCATACATGAAGAAAACAGCACTTGGCGCCGCAGGCCTTCTGATGCTCTGCGCAGTCGCATCCTGCTCCGACAACGCAAAGACAACCACTACACCTGAGGCTCCCGCCACAACCACTGCTGCCGCCGGAGAGTCATTTGCCGCATCAACCAACATACGCTACATCGACCTTGACACAATCATGGAGTATTACCATCTTGCCAAGGACGTTCAGGAATTCACAATCCGCACCTATAGCGATCTCGAGCAGGCTCAGCGCACTGAGACCAACAAAATCCAGAAATTCGGCCAGTCCATCGAAGACAAAGCTCGCAGCAACGGCTATCTCACCGAGGCAAGCTACAATGCCGACATGCAGAAGCTCAACAAAATGCAGGTCGATGCTCAGAATGCACTTGCCGCTATGCAGCGCAAAGCCGAGCAGGATCTCGGAGCGCAGAACCAGCAGCTCAACGACTCCATCCAGAGCTTCATCAACGACTACAACAAGGGCAAGCACTACGATGCCATCCTTTTCAGGGCAGCCGGCGTATACTTCAACCCCGCCCTTGACATCACCAAAGAAGTTGTTGAAGGCCTCAACTCCCGCTACAACATCGTGAAGTAAACAAATTCCCCACCCACATAAACCCGACGGCAGCCGCATCCCCCGATGCGGCTGCCGCCATTTCCACCCTCTCCCCTCAAAGTAGGGACGCACGGCTCGTGCGTCCACCCTCCGCGTCCTCCGAGTGCTCCGAGATCTCCTCCCCCTCTGCGCCCTCTACTCACTCTTGTTTTCTCCCGCCTCAGCATTTGGCTTGCGGTGTCGTTTCCAGTAAGGG
>CAYSKE010000209.1:0-2337 GCA_964431465.1 uncultured Muribaculaceae bacterium
TCATACGACACATGCACCCACGTTGCACCACGGCGGTTCCGCTCCCATATCGCCTGAGTCCATTGCAGATCCGACGCCACGATCATCTGCATCAGGCGTCGGTTTTCCGCGCTGCTGTTAGCCACCGTCACCAGATCCGCAGCCATACCGCGCAGATGGTGCGAATTCACCACGCCACCTACCGCCCGGTTCAGAGCCGCACACCGGTAGCCGCTCGTCACGATCAGCGGCGCACCCCAAAGCTCCCTGAGCGGGTCGAGCAGCCTTTCGGTCAGCACAGTCAGATTCTCAACAACACATGCATCCGCCACATTAGCGATGCCGCGACGCTCAGCCGTAGCCGACCGCGTCAGTTCCTCAATCGTAAAATACTTCATATCCGTTTTTGTTAATCCGATACAAAGTAACCACCATCCCCACCCCAAAAACTGCGAAATTGACCACTCCCCCTATCCGTTCCAGAAAAATCCAAAGAGATCCCCACATTGTACGGACGTTCCATGGAGCGTCCGCCCCTCCGATAATTCCGAGTCCTCCGCGATCTCATCCCCCACTATGTAAGGACGTACCATGGTGGTCCGCCCCTCCGATAATTCCGAATCCTCCACGATCTCATCCCCCACTATGTAAGGACGTACCATGGTGCGTCCGCTACCCCCTCCGCGTCCTCCGCGATCTCCCCCACAAACCGAAAAAAGCCCCACACGCTCATGCGTGCAGGGCCGGTATCATCAAAATTTATTTGGAGTTCATTTCCTCCAGAGCCTCAAGCCCTTCCCTCCATTTGTCTTGCGCCCTCTTCTTTGCCGCAGGACGCTCATTGTAGATCAGCGATGCCTCCTCGTCGTTTTTCTTCGACACCATTATGCTGTAAGCTCTGTCGCCGTTGATACACTTCACTTCAAGCATCTTTTTCGTCTTGGTCACATCGGTGATTCCCTTACCCTTGTTCATCAGGTTCTCGACAGCGTTATAAAGCGACTTCACATCGGCTGCACCCTTTATCGTCACGATGATCTCCTTCTTCGTCACCTCACCGGTGTCGGGATTGCGACGCTCGGTATAGAGCACATCCTCTTGGTTTTTATACTTGTCGATAATCTTGTCAATCTCGCTGCTTTGAGCCGAAGCGATCATCGATACCATGGCGGCCAGCACCACCAGCATTGCACGCATTATTTTCATACTCACTATCTGTTTTTTTATCGTTTTATAATTCAATACTCCCACAGCTCCTCGGCCGCCATGCTGTTGTTTATGACCGAGTCACATTCCTCCCACATCTGGTGCTGCATCTCCGCCTGAACCCGCGTGAACTCCGACCGCGCCTCAATGCGCATCTTGGTAGCCATACGCTCCGTCTCAAGTATCGTCGGAAGCACCTTTTTCAGGTCGGTCACCTTCTTGCCGTTGCGCATCATGTAGGAGCCGGCATACATTTCCATCAGTTCGCTGTCAAGCTCCTCCTCGCCAAGACCGAAGCGGCTCATACCCGTCGCCACAAGCAGCGTCACGGCTGCGGCGGCAGCTACACCCGTCATCCAGCGGCGCAGCAGCATGCGGCGGCGTCCCGACAGCTTCTTGGCTGTATCCTCGCGCTTCCCGCTTCCGTCGAGATCGGCAAACCAATCCATCATTCCGGCGTAGGGTTTGAGATCGTCGGCCACATTCCCGCTGAGGAAGTACTCATGCAGTCGCCGTTCCTCGGCATTATTTGTTGCGCCGTCGAGAAATTTCTCCAGAAGCCTGCGGGCCTCGTCGTGACTTATCTTATTCATGAGATCTGCAATTTTAGAAACATATCTTTGACACGCTGGCGCGCACGGCTCAGTATCACCCTCACGTTACCCTCGCTCATATCCATGATACTCGCGATTTCGCTCACCTCGAGTCCCTCGACATGACGCATCTTCATTATCGACTGATGCGCGTCGGGCAGACTTGCAAGGATGCGCTCCACATGCCCTAAGTTGTCGCTCTGTTCGAGTCGTTCCTCAGGCGAGGGATCGTCGGCCGACTGCGGCAGCACCTCATCGATCGAAGCGCGGTTTTTCACGCCGCTGCTCCGCAGCTGGTCGAGACACAGATTCCTGACGATGATCGTGGCGTAAGCCTCGACAGTCTTGATGCCGGTAATCTCGTCGCGCATCGTCCAGAGTTTCAGCAGGGCACTTTGAGCCACATCCTCTGCATCATGCTCCGACCCGAGAAGACGGCTTGCCATCCTCACAAGGCGCGGTCGCTCGTTGCGAACCATCGATGTAAACTCTTCACGTGTCATATACATCTCAATGACGATCCAGCTCACCGTTTGTTACATCAAATTACAAAAAAAAT
>CAYSKE010000210.1:0-2149 GCA_964431465.1 uncultured Muribaculaceae bacterium
CAAAAAAGGCATTTTGACATTTTGAGTGCACTTTTTTTATAAAAAATTTGTTATTCTTGCAGGAATAATTTACATTAGAGCGGTGTTCGGCGAGAGGGTATTCGTTACCCCCATGCCTCCGCTACCAGTTGAAAAACATTAAAGAAAAACCCAAAATAGATGAGTTATCTCAAGTTTGATAAGAATCTGCTGATTAATCTTGAGCAATCGTTGCCCAAAGAGATGTTGCGCACAAATCAGGCGGGAGCTTATCACTGCACTACTATTGTAGGATGCAACACGCGCAAGCAGCATGGTCTGCTCGTGGTTCCGGTCGAAGAGCTGGGACATCGTGCCCATGTATTGCTTTCTACGCTCGACGAGACTGTCATTCAGCACGGAGCCCCATTTAACCTCGGTATTCATCGATATCAGGGCGGTGTCTACAGTCCCAATGGCCATAAGTATATCAGGGAGTTTGATTGCGAGAGTGTGCCTCGCACCACTTATCGTGTAGGAGGAGTCATTCTCACCAAGGAGAAGGTGTTTATCTCTGGTGAGAACCGTCTGCTCATACGCTATACTCTGGTCGATGCCCATTCACCTACAACATTGCAGTTCCGCCCCTTCCTTGCGTTCCGCAACGTCAACGAGCTTTGCATAGCCAATGACCGGCTTAACACTGAGATTGTCCCGTGTGACAACGGCGTAAGCTCTTGCATGTACGACAAGTATCCCACGCTCTACATGCAGTTTTCGCGCAAGCCCGAGTGGGTCTACGATCCCCACTGGTACAACGGCATCGAGTACGTCAAGGACATGGAGCGTGGCGTTCCCTACACCGAGGATCTCTGGGTACCGGGATATTTTTCGCTTCCTATCAAGAAAGGGGAGAGCATCATTTTCTCGGCAGGTGTGAGTGAAGTGAAACCCCGCACTCTCTCCAAACTGTTTGCTTCGGAAATCAGTACCCGCACGGCGCGCACCTCCTTCTTCAACTGTCTCAAGAACTCCGCCAAGCAGCTCTACCTGCGCGACGGCGACAACGAGTATATGCTTTCGGGTTATCCGTGGGGAACCGTTCTCGCCCGAAACACATTCATGTCGCTCCCCGGTAACACACTTGCCATAGGTCATCGCGACGACTTTGAGCGCATCATGGCCACCGCGATGCAGGCTCTCGACAAATTCATGGACACCGGGGCTCTTGATCCCCGCATCCACGGCATCGATCTTCCCGACATACCACTTTGGGCCTTGTGGGCGCTCCAGCAGTATGCCAAGAACGAGGGTGATGTCGCAACCCGTGAGAAATACCTCGGCGAGATACGCCGCATCATCGACTATATTCTCGACAACCGCCATCCCAATCTCCACGTCGACAGCAACAACGGCCTGCTCACCACCTACGGCGAGGACAAGCCTGTCTCGTGGATGAATTCCGTGCTCAACGGCCGCCCCGTCATACCCCGCACGGGTATGCTGGTCGAGTTCAATGCGCTCTGGTACAACGCGCTCATGTTTGCCGCGCATCTCGCCGAAGGCGACGACACTCTGGCTGCCGACCGCGAGCGATGGCTGGCTGAGGCCGAGAAGATGAAAGCACCGTTTGTCAGCACATTCCTCAACGACTACGGTTATCTCTACGACTACGTCAACGGCTCCTACGCCGATCCCTCCGTTCGCCCCAACATGGCCATAGCCATAGGTCTCGACTACTCTCCACTCGACCGCCGTCAGCGCAAAGGCGTGCTCGATGTCGTGACCCGCGAGCTTCTCACTCCCAAGGGACTCCGCTCACTCTCACCTAAGAGCTACGGTTACCGTCCCTTCTACCTCGGCTCCCCCGAGGAGCGTGAGCTTGCGTTGCATCAGGGTCCTGCCCGTCCGTGGCTGATAGGCTTCTATGCCGATGCTTATTTCAAGGTGTTCGGTCTCGGCGCGATCTCCTACATCGACCGTATGCTCATCGGTTTTGAAGAAGAGATGTCGCAGGGATGCATCGGGTCGCTCTCGCAGCTCTACGACGGCAATCCTCCATTTGCCGGACGCGGAGCCATAAGCCATGCCACCAACATAGCCGAAGTATTGCGCACACTGCGCACCATCAAGAGGCGGAGAAGGTAGCCGTCATGGTCCGGGCAGTGTACATGCCCACATAGACATAGTC
>CAYSKE010000211.1:0-2138 GCA_964431465.1 uncultured Muribaculaceae bacterium
TTATAAATATATTACTTGAAAATCACGCTTTTTATTGGAAATATCGTTATATTTGCGTCGGTTTTCATAAAAATATTTCAGGGAGGTTTGGCTCCCGTGATAAAACGTTACAATTTATGGCTACATCCAACGATATCGACTGGGCAAACCTCTCCTTCGGATATTTACCCACCGACTACAATGTGCGCTGTCGTTTTGCCGACGGCAAATGGGGAGAAATAGAAGTGTCGCAGTCTGAGACAATCAACATACACATGGCTGCAACCTGCCTGCACTATGGGCAGGAGATTTTTGAGGGACTTAAAGCGTTCCGTGGCAAGGATGGAAAAATCCGCATCTTCCGCCTTGAGGAGAATGCCAAGCGCATTTGTGAGTCAGCCAAAGGCCTTCTCATGGAGCCCGTGCCCGTTGAACTTTTTGAGAAGATGGCCAAGATGGTTGTAAAGCTCAATGAGCGTTTTGTGCCTCCCTACGGCAGCGGAGCATCACTCTATATCCGTCCTCTTGAGATCGGCATGTCGGCTCAGGTGGGTGTCAAGCCCGGCAAAGAATATCTCTTTGTGATACTTGTAACTCCTGTTGGTCCCTATTTCAAGGAAGGCTTCAAGCCCACCGACATCTGCATCATGCGCGAGTTTGATCGCGTAGCTCCCAAAGGCACAGGCCGCTGGAAAGTCGGCGGAAACTATGCCGCCAGCCTCTCCGCTGGCGAGAAAGCCCACGAGCTCGGCTATTCGGCAGTGCTTTACCTTGATCCCCGCGAGAAGAAATATGTGGATGAGTGTGGCCCTGCCAACTTCTTTGCAATCAAAGGCAACAGCTACATCACTCCCGCTTCCGACTCCATCCTCCCCTCGATTACCAACAAGAGCCTCATGCAGCTCGCGCGCGACATGGGTCTTACCGTTGAGGAGCGTCACATCCCCGTTGAGGAGCTTGCTGAGATCGACGAAGCCGCAGCCTGTGGCACAGCCGCAGTAGCCTCACCCGTAGCTGAGATCCACGACCTCGACAACGGCACAAAATATGTCGTGGCTCCCGACCGTCAGCCCGGACCTATCACCACCGAGCTCTACAACCGCCTCCGCGCCATTCAGCTTGGCGAGGCCGACGACATTCACGGCTGGAACACCATTGTGGAGTGAACGCGCAGGAAATTATAGACCGTCATTATCCCGCAGGCTCACCCCTGCGGGATATCTATTTACGCCATTGCGGTAGCGTGGCGCGTCTGGCGCTCGACATCAATGAGCGGCGCGCACTTGGTCTTGACCCGCAGCAGGTGGAAGACGCCGCCATGCTCCACGACATAGGCATTTTCCTCACCGACGCGCCCTCCATACACTGCCACGGCGACATGCCCTACATCCTCCACGGCGTTGCCGGTGCCGACCTGCTGCGTGTCGAGGGAGCCGACGAGACTCTGGCGCGTGTGGCCGAGTCCCACACCGGTAGCGGCCTCACTCCCCATGAGATCGCCGCAGCCCGTCTCCCCATCCCCTCCGGCCGCGACATCATGCCCCGCACCATGCTTGAGAAGCTTATATGTTATGCCGACAAATTCTACTCCAAGTCAGGCGACATGCAGCGCAAATCCATGGAGCGCGTTGAGAAAGAGATGAGCCGTTTCGGTCAGGCGTCACTTGACCGGTTTTTGGAAATGAAAAAACTCTTTGGCGATGTGGACTGACGACGACCGCCGTTGGATGGCGCAGGCACTCCTCGAGGCACGTCGTGCCGGCGAAGAAGGAGAGATCCCCATCGGAGCCGTCGTCGTGAGCGGCGGCCGCATAATAGGGCGCGGCCACAACATGACCCAGCAGCTCCACGACGTCACCGCCCACGCCGAGATCATCGCCCTCACCGCCGCTACTCAGGCAACCGGCGGGAAATACCTCCCCGATTCCACGCTTTACGTCACCGTAGAGCCATGCTGCATGTGCGCCGGGGCGATTGGCTGGGCGCAGGTCAACCGCGTCGTCTACGGCGCTCCAGACGCAAAAAGAGGCTACACCACCATCGTGCGCACCGACCGCACCCCCTTCCATCCCAAAGCCCTCATCCAGTCCGGCCTCATGGCCGACGAATGCGCCGCCCTCATGCGCACCTTCTTCCACCCCCGCCGCTAACCCCTATTC
>CAYSKE010000212.1:0-2117 GCA_964431465.1 uncultured Muribaculaceae bacterium
AACGGCATGTCGGCATCAGCCCGCTCATCACGCTGGGCCAATTCAGGCATGGTGGTCGAGGTGCTCCCCTCCGACGTCCCCGGCGACGACACACTGAAGATGCTCACCTATCAGGAGCAGCTCGAAAAACGCTTTTTCTCCGACGCCGGCATGACCCAGAAGGCACCCGCGCAGCGCATGACCGACTTCGTAGCCGGCCGCCCCTCGCGCGATCTCCCTGCAAGCAGCTACGCACCCGGCGTCTACCCCGCCCGCGTCGATCAGCTTCTCTACGCCCCCATTGCCTCGCGCCTCCGCAAAGGCTTCGAGGAATTTGGCCGCAAGTCGCGCGGTTTTCTCACCCCCGATGCGATAGTGCTCGGAGCCGAGACACGCACATCAGCCCCGCTCCGCATCCCACGCGACCGCGAGAAAATGCACCACACATCCATCGCCGGACTCTACCCCGCAGGCGAGGGAGCCGGATGGGCCGGAGGCATCGTTTCGGCAGCCATCGACGGCCAGAACGCGGCACGCGCCTTAGCTTCTACTTATGGCAAATAACATCTACTGGCAGCTATTCAGCTCATTCTTCAAGATCGGCGGCTTCACCTTCGGCGGCGGATGGGCGATGATATCCCTTATCGAGAAAGAGGTTGTCGACCGTCATCACTGGATCGACCGCGAGGAATTTCTCAACCAGCTCGCAATCGCCCAGTCATTGCCCGGCATTCTGGCCGTCAACATCTCCGTGGCGGTCGGCGACAAGCTCCGCGGCATGCGCGGAAGCATCTGCGCCGCCACAGGCACCATCATCCTCCCCTTCCTCATCATTCTTGCCATAGCCATCTTCCTCACCCCCGACATCATCAAAAACAACGAGGTCATATCGGCCATCTTCAAGGGCATACGCCCCGCCGTCACAGCCCTCATCATAGCCCCTGTGCTCACCTCGGCAAAATCGGCGGGCATCACATGGAAAACCGTCTGGATTCCCGCGGTCGTGGCACTGCTCATCTGGTCGAAACTCCCGTGGATCTCCAACCCCATCCTTTTCATTCTGCTCGGCGGGGCAGCCGGATATTTCTGGTACTGCCGCCGCGGCATTGCCAAAAAATCTGAAAGCCGCAGGGAGGAGGCAGGCCGGTCATGAGCGTCTACCTCAACATGATATGGAGCTACCTCAAGATCGGGCTCTTCGGCTTTGGAGGCGGCTACGCCATGCTTTCGCTCATTGAGCGTGAGATCGTCGGGCCCGGATGGATCACCGAGCAGATGTTCACCGACATTGTAGCCATCTCGCAGATGACACCGGGCCCTATCGGCATCAACTCGGCCACCTATATCGGCTACGTCGTTCCCGCCGAGGCAGGCTTCACAGGATGGTGGTGGGGAGTGCTCGGCTCGCTACTCTGCACCCTTGTGGTGGTGCTACCCTCATTTCTCCTTGTGGCCTACGCAAGCCACTTCATCACCCGCCACAAAGAGAGCCCCGCGATCAAGGGCATCTTCGCCGGACTCCGCCCCGTCGTGATCGGACTCATCGCATCCGCCGCAATGCTCCTCATGAACGGCGAGAACTTCGGCACCACACCCCCCGACATAATAAAAAGCACCTGCTTGTGTGCAGGTGCCTTCGTAGCCGTTTATTTTCTCAAGCTCCACCCCATTCTGGTCATAGTCCTTGCCGGGGTGGCGGGATTCCTTTTATATTGATTATATCGACAGGCGGCGCAGAGTGCTCAGCAGCTCGCGGTTGATAGGCTTGTCATTCTTGATGGCCTTCGTGAACGGCACATACACTATATCGTCATTCTTAACGCCAATCATCACGTTGCGCTGGTCATCGAGCAGTGCATCGATCGCTGCCGCACCCATGCGCGACGCGAGTATGCGGTCGTGAGCCGTAGGAGAGCCGCCGCGCTGCAGGTGACCCAATATCGACACACGCACGTCGTAGGCCGGATACTCATTCTTCACGCGCTCGGCAAGTGCCATCGCGCCACCCGTCACAGGGCTTTCAGCCACAAGCACGATCGACGAGTTTTTTCTCTTGCGGAAACCGTTTTGTATCAGTTCGGCAAGCTGGTCGACCTCGGTGGAGATTTCAGGGATGATGGCGGCCTCGGCACCCGATG
>CAYSKE010000213.1:0-2025 GCA_964431465.1 uncultured Muribaculaceae bacterium
TATCGTCCTGAAACGAATCGGAAAGCGCGCTCTGCTCATCGCCAATCGCTCCCGGAATAAGGCGCACGATGGAGTCGGCGATAACAAGGGCGGGGAGCTCGCCGCCGGTGAGCACATAATCGCCGATCGAAATCTCGCGCGTCACCAGATGCTCGCGTATGCGGTGATCGATCCCCTTGTAGTGTCCGCAGAGAATCACGATATTGCCGAGCATCGACATGGAGTTGGCCATGTGCTGCGAGAGCAGCTCGCCGTCGGGCGAGGTGTAGATGATCTCGTCGTAGTCGCGCTCGGCTTTCAGAGCCGACAGGCATCGGTCGACCGGCTCGATCTTCATGACCATCCCGGCCTCTCCGCCAAAGGGATAATCATCGACCTTGCGGTGCTTGTCGGTGGTGTAATCCCTCAGATTATGCACATGGAACTCAACCAGCCCCTTCTGCTCGGCTCGCTTCATGATGGAGCACGCCAGCGGCGACTCAAACATTTCGGGTAATACAGTGAGAAAATCTATGCGCATCGCTTAGTCGTTTTAATAGTGACATGGGCGGCACTCAAGCCGCCCATATCTTGTAAAGTTCTTATTTATTGACCTGAAAGCAGGTGTCGCCGTCGGCAAAGAAGCTGACTATCTGGCGGGCGGCGGCGATACCGGCATTTATGTTGGCCTCAGAGGTCTGAGCTCCCATCTTCTTGGGAGTGAAGAAGACTCTCCCCTTGAATTCCTCTTCCATCGCGGCGGCTGAATCGGGCTTCACGTCGGCGACATACTTGATGTCGGGGCGCTCGCGCATGGCCTTGGCAAGCCCCTCCTCGTCGATCACCTCCTTGCGGGCAGTGTTGACGAGTATGCCACCTTTGGGCATGAGTGTCACGAGGTCATAGCCTATCGAGCCGCGGGTAGCGGGGTTGGCGGGGATGTGGATGGAGACGATCTTGCTTCCGGAATAAAGCTCCTTGAGGTCGTCGACCGGAACAGCACCGGCAGCGACGATTTTCTCATTGCGCCCCTTGTGGTCATAGCCATTCACGGTCATGCCGAATCCGCGGGCTATGCGGGCTACATTCTGCCCAACCTGCCCGAAGGCGTGTATGCCGATGGTCTTGTCCTTAAGCTCAGATCCCGATGTGCCGTCGTACATGTTGCGGGCAGCCATGACTGCCATGCCGAGCACAAGCTCCGCCACGGCATTGGAGTTCTGGCCGGGGGTGTTCTCCACCACCACGCCGCGCTCGGTAGCGGCTGCGAGATCCACATTGTCGTAACCGGCTCCGGCACGCACCACTATCTTGAGGGCGGGAGCGGCGGCAAGCACCTCGGCGTCGACCTTGTCGCTGCGCACGATGAGCGCGTCGGCTGTGGCCACTGCCTTGAGAAGTTCCTCCTTAGAGGTGTATCGCTCAAGAAGTTTCACAGTGTGTCCTGCCTCCTCGGCCACTTTCTTTATACCCTCGACCGCAACGGCAGCAAAAGGTTTCTCAGTTGCAACGAGTATTTCCATGACAGGAATCAGTGTTTGGCTTCAAACTCTTTCATGCAGGCAACCAGAGCGTCGACACTCTCCATGGGGAGGGCGTTGTAGAGCGAAGCACGGAAACCGCCCACGTCGCGGTGTCCCTTGATGCCTACCATGCCGCGCTCGGTGGCAAATGCGATGAAGTCTTTTTCGAGCTCCTTGTATTCGGGCTTCATGACGAAGCAGACGTTCATGATCGAACGATCCTCGGGAGCGGTGACGGTGCCGACAAACATCTTGCTGTCGTCGATAGCGTTGTAGAGCTTCTCGGCCTTGGCGATGTCGATTTTCTCGATCTCAGCCACGCCGCCGAGCTGCTTGTAGTAGCGGAGGGTCTGAAGGGCGGAGAAGATGGGGAGCACGGGAGGTGTGTTGAACATCGAACCCTTGGCCACATGAGTGCGGTAGTCGAGCATGGTGGGGATGGCGCGTGACACCTTGCCGAGCGCGCTCTCCTTGACGATGACGATAGTCACACCGGCGGGAGCGAGGTTTTTCTGCGCGCCGG
>CAYSKE010000214.1:0-2003 GCA_964431465.1 uncultured Muribaculaceae bacterium
TCGGCGCTTTTGTGGCGGGAGCTGAGAATGTTGTGAACCTGTCGTCGGCGAAGCAGATACCTGAAGCGATTGCCAAAGCTGCGCCCGGGAGCGATACGCTCAGAATCAAGCTGCCCTCGGGTGTCCACCAACTCACGTCGCCGATAAAGATTACGGCCGCCCCGTCGCGGCCGGTCGTGGTGGAGGGTGATGTGGCGGATATGCCGGTGCTCAGCGGTGCCATGGCTATCAGCGACTGGCAAGTCCTTCCCGACGGAACCTGGGTGGCCGATGTCCCGGAGGTGAAGCTGTATGGGGCGTCGTTTGAACAGCTCTATTTCGACAATCACCTCGCCACGCGTGCGCGCACTCCCGATGCCGGCTGGTACATGGTGGACGGTTGTGTGGAAAACGTGCATATCGGGGCTCCCGCAGGGGGCGCCAACTATGCCACGCAGCGGATGGCGGTGAAACCGGAATATCTCAATGAACTCAAGGGGATGACACCTGTCGAACTGACCGACGTGGTTGTAATGTTTTACCACAAGTGGGATAACACGAGAAAATATCTTGCTTACGCTCAGCCTGATTCGGGCTACATATTCATTGCGGGCGAGGCCATGAAGCCGTGGAACATGATCGACTCTAACTCGCGCTTCATCCTTGAGAATTACCGCGGTGCGCTCACCGCGCCGGGGGAGTGGTATTTAGACAAGAGCGAGGGACGCCTCTACTATATCCCTATGCCGGGGGAGTCGCCCGCTTCGACGACGGCCTACGCGCCGCTGCTTCCCGTGCTGCTCGACATTGAGGGGACTCAGGGTGCTCCGGTGGAAGGGATCACTTTCCGCAACATAGATTTCCGTCATTCGGCTCATAGGATGCCTAAGAGCGGTAATCCGCCCGCACAGGCTGCCGCGCCGGTGGATGCGGCTGTGGCTCTGAATCATGCGCGCAACATCGTGTTTGACAACTGCCGCATAGGCAGCACGGGTAATTCGGCGATATGGTTCAGGAAGGATGTGCATGACTCAGCTATACGCCACTCTCTGCTCAGCAATCTCGGTGCGGGGGGCGTGAAGATCGGAGAGGTGTCGGTGCCTGAAGCTCCGGAGCTGGTAACGTCGGGTATCGTGGTGGATAACAATATCATCACGCGCACCGGACTGGTGTTTCCCTGCGGAACGGGCGTCAATATATTTCACGCGTCGGACAACAAGGTGACGCATAATGAAATCTGTGACTTGCTCTATTCGGGCATCTCGATAGGATGGGTGTGGGGCTACACGCCGAGCTATGCCAAGCGCAATGAGGTGGGGTACAATCATATCCATCACATCGGCTGGGGCGAGCTGTCGGATATGGGGGCAGTGTACACGCTCGGCCTGTCGGAGGGGACGCGTGTACACGACAACTCGATACATCACGTCTATTCTTATGATTACGGTGGCTGGGGGCTCTACACCGACGAGGGTTCGACGGATATCGTCATGGACAACAATCTCGTCTACGGCTGCAAGAGCGGCGGCTTCCACCAGCATTATGGAAAGGATAATGTGATTGCCAACAATATCCTGGCCTACGGCGTGACGCAGCAGGTGCAGTTTACACGCCCTGAGGATCACACGTCGTTTGTGTTCAAAAACAATATCGTCTATGGCGACAACGGCAAGCTGCTCGGTGGCGGAGGATGGAAAACCGCTCACGTCGACATGGATCGCAACTGCTATTTCGATGCCTCGGAGGCTGACCTCACGAGGGATGAGAAGGCGTTTGACGATAAGACGCTTGCCGAGTGGAGGAAGACGCGCGACGCTCACTCGGTGGTGGCCGATCCCGGCTTTGTCAATCCTGCCGAGGGGGATTTCAGGCTGCGCTCGGGCAAGATCGCTAAGCGCATCGGCTTCAAGCCTTTTAGTCTGGATAACTTCGGGGTGTATGGCTCGGATGAGTGGAAAAAGCAGGCTCTCATGCCTCAGGAGCGGCTGGAGGAATTTGACCGCATAGTGAGGGAGCGTGAAGCT
>CAYSKE010000215.1:0-1962 GCA_964431465.1 uncultured Muribaculaceae bacterium
ACCCTCAACGGTTTTCAAGACCGCCGCAATCGACCACTCTGCCATCTCTCCTAATGTTGGTGCAAAGATATGTGTTTTTTTGAAATGATGCAAATTTATAGGGTATTAAAAATGAAAATAGCGCTTGTCATCTCGACAGCGCTATTTGAAGTTTTTTCCATTGCGGTCAAATGTGAGAATGACCGGCTTTTATATGATTTTGATTGGTCTTATCTTTTTCCGTTGCCGATGTGACAATGTTCGGCGTAATGACTGGTTTTAATTTCTTCGGGAACCTCTGTCCCTTTGTTTACGATGCAAAAATATAGGAAAATTTCTATATACTCGTTACAAAGGTTATACAAGTTTGGGACATGATCATTATATTTTTGCTACAATCGTCCGAGGATAGGGTGCTCCCAGTCGGGTGCAAGCTCGCGCATGGGGTCGATGACGAAGGGGCGCAGGTGCATGCGGGGGTGGGGGATGGTGAGGCGTGGATGATTGAATATCAGCCGGTCGATGGCGATTATGTCGATGTCGATAATGCGGTCGATGTAGTGGCCGGATGCGTCACGATGTGGTGACGGACTGACGGCTGCCTGCACGGAGAGCAGGTCGTCGAGTATGGCGAGGGGTGAGATCCCGGGGGTGATTTCTACGGCGAGACCGACGTTGAGAAAGGGGTGGGGAGAGGTGTAACCCCACGGGGGGGATGTGATGATGCCGGAGAGGCGGAGTGTGTCGGGTCGCAGCCACGGTAGCTGCTTAATGAGTGCGACCGCACGGAGCAGATTGCTCCTGCGGTCGCCTATGTTGGATCCTATATTGAGGTAAAGGGTCACAAAAGTGAAGGGGATCAGAGTGAACGGTTGACCTCGACTTCTTCGAAGCCTTCGATAAAGTCGCCGACGTGGATGTCGTTGTAGCCGGCGATGGACATGCCGCAGTCGTAGCCTGAGAGGACTTCCTTGACGTCGTCCTTGAAGCGCTTGAGTGAAGCGAGTTCGCCTGTGTACTTGACAATGCCGTCGCGGATGAGGCGGCACTTGGAGCCACGCTTGATCTTGCCGTCGCGGACGAGACAGCCGGCGATGGTGCCGATCTTGGAGATGTGGAATGTCTCAAGCACTTCGGCGGAACCGGTGATCTCTTCCTTGAGCTCGGGGGCAAGCATTCCTGACATTGCATCTTTGACTTCCTCGATCGCCTGATAGATGACGGAGTAGAGACGGATCTCGACGCCGTCGCGCTCGGCTGCCTTGCGGGCTGCCATTGAGGGGCGCACCTGGAAGCCGATGATGATGGCGTCGGATGCGGATGCAAGTGTGACGTCGCTCTCGGAGATTGCTCCGACGGCTTTGTGAAGGACGTTGACCTGAATCTCCTCGGTGGAGAGCTTGATGAGTGAGTCGGATAGTGCTTCGATGGAGCCGTCGACGTCGCCTTTGACGATGATGTTGAGCTCCTGGAAGTTTCCGATGGCTCGGCGGCGACCGATGTCCTCGAGGGAGAGGAGTTTCTTGGTGCGGAGGCCGAGCTCGCGCTGAAGCTGCTCTCGCTTGGAGGCGATTTCGCGTGCTTCCTGCTCGGTGTCGAGCACGTTGAAGGTGTCGCCGGCAGTGGGGGCTCCGTTGAGGCCGAGGATGAGGGCGGGTGTTGCGGGGCCTGCTTCCTTGATGCGCTGGTTACGCTCGTTGAACATGGCTTTCACACGACCGTAGTGCGTGCCGGCAAGGATTGTGTCGCCGACGCGGAGTGTGCCGTTCTGGACGAGGACGGTTGCGACGTAGCCGCGTCCCTTGTCGAGCGATGACTCGATGATCGAGCCGACTGCCTTGCGGTTGGGGTTGGCCTTGAGCTCAAGCATCTCGGCTTCGAGCAGCACTTTTTCCATGAGCTCCTCGACTCCTGTGCCTTTCTTGGCTGAAATGTCCTGCGACTGATATTTGCCTCCCCAGTCCTCGACGAGGTAGTTCATAG
>CAYSKE010000216.1:0-1927 GCA_964431465.1 uncultured Muribaculaceae bacterium
TCCAGCTAAATTATTACCACCGCAAATATACCCCATCCCCCCAACAAAACCAAACCTCCACCCTCACACTTCTTTATCGCTTAATCATCAGTGATTTATGACAAAACTTTGTAAAAATCCAAACAATTAAACCGTCTGTTTTTGTAAAAATCCAAATAATTAAACCTCCACACGCCAACTCACGCCCCATAAACCGCCACCCAACAATCCTCATTATCCCAATCACTCCGACCTCTGCGGGTATGCAATCTTTTAAAATTATTGCTTATTTTTGTTGCGTGAAAAAGTGTTTTAGACTTGTTGCCACATCCGTTTTGTCATGTCTGGGTCTTACGATGGTTTCGGCTCAGGACAACAATGCCTATGGCTTCCTGAGTGTGCCGTCGTCGGCACGCATCTATGGTCTCGGCGGCATGAACATATCCACTGTTGAGGATAATCTGAATGTCACCGACCAGAATCCGGCACTTCTTGGCCCCGAAATGGGGGGATGGCTCGACCTGAACTATATGCGTTACATCGGCGACAGTAATTTCGCCGGAGTGAGTTTTGGCAGGGCTTCAGGCACTCATGGTGCATGGAAAGCCTCGCTGCAGTATTTCGGCTACGGGTCGATCGACGAGACGCTACCCGATGGCTCGGTCGTTGGCTCCTTCTCTCCAAAAGACCTTTCGTTTGGCGGAAGCTACGCTCACGATCTCTCTTCGCGATTCAGGATAGGAGCGACCGTGAAATTCCTTTATAGCAACTACGACCAGTACACCGCATGGGCTGTCAGCACCGACTTGGGTATCAACTACTATGATCCCGACCGCGATCTGTCTGTTTCGGTCGTTGGTGCCAATCTCGGCGGTCAGCTGAAGCGATTTGACAATACATCCGAGGGGCTGCCCACCGATCTCAGGGCGGGCATCACCCGCGGGATAGGCAATCTGCCGCTTAGGTGGTCGGTCACAGCCTACAACCTCACCCGCTGGCATCGCGGCAACCGCAACATCTTCAAGCATCTGGTGTTTGGTGTCGATTGTGCTCCCACCGATAAATTCTACATCAGCATGGGATATAACTACAAGGTGCGCAGCGACATGAGCAGCTACAAACGCTCACTTCTTTCCGGCTTCTCGGCCGGAGCGGGGATAAGCCTCTCGCGCTTTAATGTGGGGGTGGCTGTAGCGCAACCGCATTCCGGCGCGACGACACTCATGTTCAATCTCGGCTTGAAAATAGCAGATATTATTAGATAAGGGAAAAAATCACACTCACATAGATATGACACCTGACAACAACAAGATAATAGTCGCCATCGACGGTTACTCATCCACAGGCAAAAGCACAATGGCCAAGTGGCTCGCATCTGAAGTCGGATACCGATATATCGATTCCGGAGCCATGTACCGCGCCGTCACCCTTTATGCGTTGCGCAACGGCATTTTTGGTAAGGATAAGGCATTGGACATGGTGCGTCTTGTCGAACAGTTGCCGATGATAAGCATTGACTTTCGGCGCGATGATTCCGGACAGCTTACGATGCTTAACGGTGAGAATGTCGAGCGCGAGATACGCATGATGGAGGTTTCCTCTCATGTCTCGGTTATCGCCGCCGTTCCCGAAGTGCGTCATCGTCTCGTGGCGATGCAGCGCGCCCTTGGCGACGAAGGAGGCATTGTGATGGACGGTCGCGACATCGGAACGACTGTTTTTCCCGCTGCCCGTCTGAAAATCTTTGTCACCTCATCGCCCGAGGTTCGTGCCGAACGTCGTTATAAAGAGCTTATCGAGAAAGGGGAGAAGGTGACCTATGAGGATGTGCTTGACAACGTAGTCGAGCGTGACCGCATCGACGAGACGCGCAAAGAAAGCCCGTTGCGCAAAGCCGACGACGCATTGCTCATCGACAACTCCCACATGAGCCGCGACGAACAGAACC
>CAYSKE010000217.1:0-1567 GCA_964431465.1 uncultured Muribaculaceae bacterium
CGATGACCCGGAACGCTATAACTGGGAGGTTGCGACTATGGGATGCCGCACACGAGTGTTTGAGAACCGCTATGGCGAAAAGACTTCAGTCGGGCGAGGAAACCTGAGCTTCACCACAATAAATATCGTCAGACTCGCCATCGAGTGCATGAGTATCCGCGACGAGCAGGAGCGCATCAGCCGTTTCTTTGAGAAACTCGACAACGCTCTTGAAGTTACTGCACGCCAGCTTTGCGACCGCTTCAATTTCCAGAAGACAGCACTTGCCAAGCAGTTCCCGCTCCTCATGTCGCGCCTGTGGGTCGGTTCCGAAAATCTTAAACCCGACGACACCATCGAGAGCGTAATCAATCAGGGCACACTCGGCATCGGATTCATCGGACTGGCGGAATGTCTGACCGCGCTTACCGGACATCACCACGGCGAGAACAAGGATGCCCAGAAACTCGGTATCAGGATCGTAAGCCACATGCGTAGCCGAGCCAACGAGTTCTCTGAGCGATACTCCCACAACTTCTCCATTCTTGCCACTCCTGCCGAAGGGTTGTCGGGTAAATTCACTAAGAAAGACCGCAAGTCATTCGGCGTCATTCCCGGCGTGACCGATAAGGATTATTACACAAATTCCAACCATGTGCCGGTGTGGTACAAATGCTCGCCGCGCCACAAGGCTGAGATCGAAGCTCCCTATCACGAGCTCACCCGTGGCGGTCATATCTTCTATGTCGAGATCGACGGTGACGCGACCCATAACCCTCAGGCTATTCTCGACATCGTGAACCTGATGGATAAGAATAACATCGGCTACGGATCGGTCAACCATAACCGCAACCGCTGCATGGAGTGTGGATATGAGGACGCACAGGATAATCTCACCGAGTGTCCGAAATGCCACTCACACGCGATCGACCGCCTGCAGCGCATCACGGGCTACCTTGTCGGCACGACCGACCGCTGGAACCACGCCAAGCTCTCGGAGCTCAACGACCGTGTGGTTCATAAGTAAAAAAACTCTTTTTAATCTTTAATTTGTTTCTTCAAGGATGAGAGTACTTGATATAATTGAAGGTACTGTCGTCGATGGTGTGGGCCTGCGAACGTCGATATACTTCGCAGGCTGCACTCATCATTGCCCCCAGTGTCATAACCCGCACTCATGGGATGCGTCAGCCGGACGCGAGATGAGTGTGGATGAAATTATGGCTCACGTCACTGAATATGATCTAAACGTGACATTTTCAGGTGGAGATCCCCTGCTGCAGATCGACAACGGTCTCCTCCAGCTTGCCGGACGCATACGATCACTCGGTAAAACAATCTGGTGCTATACCGGCTATACGCTTGAAGAAATCGAAGCCGATGAAAAACTGCGCCGCATTCTTGACGCTGTCGATGTGATTGTAGAGGGGCGCTTTATCGCTGCATTGCGCGACATCCATCTGTCATTCCGAGGCTCTTCCAATCAGCGCATAATCGATGCCCGCACACGGCAGGAGCTCAACTTCGATACAAAGCTCTAATCTGAAGCAAACAAGACCTTAGCCAGCTTCGCCGCAGCCTCAGCATC
>CAYSKE010000218.1:0-1532 GCA_964431465.1 uncultured Muribaculaceae bacterium
AGTAAACTTTAGGGTGGGTGGGGGTGTTGTAGTGGAAAGTGAAACACACAAATTTTTTAAGTAAGGAATACTATGAAGAAGTTTTTATTGATGCTCACCGCTCTGGTGGCTGTGTCGGGTGCGGCTTTTGCACGCGACAAGGTGACGCGCGATGTGAATGTGCTCCCGCAACCTGCTCAGAATATGCTGACAAAGCATTATGCCAAGACGGGGGTGAATCATATTAAGATCGACAAGAATGTGCTGGGAAGCGAGTATGAGGTGATACTCAACGACGGCACTGAGCTGGATTTTGACGGCAAGGGGAATCTGAAGGAGATTGACGCCGGACGCGCCGGGGTGCCTGACGCACTGGTGATGAAGCCGATACGCGATTATGTGACTAACAATTACCCGGGGCAGAAGATCGTGAACATGGATGTGGAGCGTTCGGGCTATGATATCGAGCTTGCCAACGGCACGGATCTGGTGTTTGACCGCTCGGGCAATTTCAAGCGTATAGATTACTGAGGAGAATAAGGATTAACGATAATGGAAACAGGGCACCGAAACTACTTCGGTGCCCTGTCGCTGTTGAATGCTATGCGTGTTGTCGCTTTGAGCGATTACATGGGACGCTTGGTCTTTTTGCCCCAGCCGTAGGTGGCTGCTGCGCCGAGTTCCTCCTCGATGCGGAGAAGCTGGTTGTACTTGGCCATGCGGTCGCTGCGCGATGCTGAACCGGTCTTGATCTGACCTGCGTTGGTGGCAACTGCGATGTCGGCGATGGTGGCGTCCTCAGTCTCACCCGAGCGGTGTGAGATGACTGCGGTGTAGCCGTTGCGCTGAGCGAGCTCTACGGCGCGGAGTGTCTCGGTGAGCGAACCGATCTGGTTGACCTTGACGAGGATCGAGTTGGCGCAGCCTTCTTCGATACCGCGCTTGAGGTACTTCACGTTGGTAACGAACAGGTCGTCGCCTACGAGCTGGCAGCGGTCGCCGATGAGGTCGGTGAGAACCTTCCAGCCTGCCCAGTCGTCCTCGGCCATGCCGTCTTCGATGGAGTCGATGGGGTACTCGGTGATGAGCTTCTCGAGATATTTGGCCTGCTCCTCGCTGGTGAGCTTCTTGCCGTTGGGCTCCTTGACAGTGCCGTCCTTGAGCTGGTGGTAGTCGTAGACGCCGTCCTGATAGAACTCAGATGAAGCGCAGTCGAGACCGATGGTCACGTCCTTGCCGGGTACGTAGCCAGCCTTCTCGATGGCCTTGATGATGACGTTGAGAGCATCCTCGGTGCCGTCGAGAGCGGGAGCGAAGCCGCCTTCGTCACCTACAGCTGTGGATAGACCGCGCTCGTGGAGCACTTTCTTGAGGTTGTGGAATACCTCGGTGCCCATGCGGATGCCTTCTTTGAAGGTGGTTGCGCCGATGGGACGGATCATGAACTCCTGGAAGCAGATGGGGGCGTCGGAGTGTGCGCCACCGTTGATGATGTTCATCATCGGCACGGGGAGAGCGTAGCTGTTGCAGCCGCCGATGTATTTGTAGAGGGG